>NZ_JBGXYA010000005.1:0-3807 GCF_041814905.1 Glaesserella sp.
AATGCCGGGCGACAACATCAAAATGACTGTGAGCTTAATTCACCCAATCGCAATGGACGAAGGTTTACGTTTTGCGATTCGTGAAGGTGGTCGTACAGTCGGTGCGGGCGTTGTTGCGAAAATCATCAAATAATTGATTTTATAATCTACGTTACAAACACAAAAGGCAGATCAAAATATCTGCCTTTTTTCTTGCAAAAAATTTACCTAATCAGACCGCTTGTCTTTTCATTTTATGCTATAACGTTCATACTAATATGAATTTCCCATTCTGATGAGGGCTGACTATGTTAAAAATTACTAAAGTGTTTAACAATAATGCCATTCAAGCGGTAAATGAAATAGGTTCTGAAGTGGTTATTTTAGGTAAAGGTATCGCTTTTGGTAAGAAGCCGGGTGAGCTTGCCGATAGCGCTCTGGTAGAAAAAACATTCAGTTTAACGACAAGCCCTTTTGCAACACGCCTAACCGAAATATTAAGTGAAATTCCTGCAGAATATTTCCGCCTGACTAATTTAATTATTCAGCATGCCAATCAACAATTAAACACTCAACTCTCTAATGGAATCTATATCAGCCTCACCGATCATATTTATCATGCCGTATTACGGGCAAAAAACAACCAAAGATTGGGAAACGGTTTGTCTTTTGAAATTCAACGTTTGTACAAAACGGAATTTGCAATCGGTTTATATTCGGTTGAATTAATTCAGCGCGAAATGCAAATAGATGTTGGAGAAGATGAAGCGGCTTTTATTGCACTACACATTTTTAATGCCCGTACCGATAGCGACAATATGGAAGATACCTACCGCACAACACAAATTATTAAAGATATTTTGAATTTGGTCGGTTATCATTTTAACCTCAAATTAGACGAAAATAGCTACGATTACGCGCGTTTTGTCACCCATTTGCAACATTTTGCGCTTCGTCTTTTCAAACAACAGCATCCGCCAATCAGCGATGACGATTTTCTCTATCAACAAACAAAAATTGCTTACCCGCAAGCCTTCCAGTGTGTTGAAAAGATCGATAAATACTTAGCGAAAAACTTCCAAAAAACCTTAAATCAGGATGAACAGCTTTATCTGATTATCCATATTCAGCGGGTAATTCGCCCGTAAAAAATTGACTGAGATTTGTAAAATATCGCCAAAATCTGACCGCTTGTTGATTTCTTTTTACGTAGATTTATGCTCTAATAGCTACCTCAACATTTCCGTAACATTTGTATTAAGGTTTAATCAATGTTTAGTGGTCTTTTTATCGGGATACTTCTCGGTTTTTTCTTACAACGCGGGCAATTTTGCTTCGTATCTGGTTTTCGCAACATTTATACCCAGCGAAACTTCCGCTTTTTTACCGCATTGTTAATTGCGGTGTCCATTCAATCCATCGGATTTTTTAGTTTAAGTGAATTTGGGCTGATCACCATTCCAAATACCCCTATGCCTGTGTTAGCAACGGTGTTGGGCGGTTTTGTTTTTGGTATCGGTATGATCTTGGCGAATTGCTGTGCCAGCGGTGGTTGGTTTCGCACTGGGGAGGGGGCGGTTGGTAGTTGGATTGCCTTGGTCTGTTTTGCCCTCACAATGACGGCAACTCAAACGGGAGCGTTGAAGCAGTGGGTCAATCCGTTACTGCTGGAAACGTCAAACCTTGACAATATGCACCGCACTTTTGGCATTTCGCCGTGGATTTTAGTTGCCATTCTCGTATTGATGACACTGGCAATGATTATTCACCACATCAAACACCCACGCTATCAATTCCCGAAAGAACCGACGCAAGCGGTGATTTCCCATCGAATTTTTACCAGACACTGGCACCCTTTTGCCACCGCCGTGTGTATCGGTCTGCTTGGCGTGTTAGCGTGGTTTGTGAGTGAGCAGTACGGCAGAGCTTACGGCTATGGTGTCGCTGTGCCAACCGCCAATGTGGTGCAATATATCGTGATCGGGCAACAGCGTTATCTCAACTGGGGAACTTACTTCGTTCTCGGCATTTTGCTCGGCTCTTTTATCTCCGCAAAATTGAGTGGGGAATTTGAAATCCGTGTACCTGAACCCAAAGCGATTATGCAACGAATGTTCGGCGGATTCCTGATGGGGATCGGTGCCAGCCTTGCAGGCGGTTGTACGATCACCAACTCACTGGTTTCGACCGCTTATTTTTCGTGGCAAGGTTGGCTTGCTACGCTGATGATTATGCTCGGCTGCTGGACTGCGACCTATTTTGTGAAGCCGACCCAATGTCGTATTTAAGGAACTGCAATGAAACGTACCGCACTTTTTGCAATTTTTTCTCTCTTTCTGACCGCTTGTGATGAGAACGTCGTCAAGACAATCGACACGGAAGAACTACTGGCGAACCTTGATAATCCTGACTATGTCATTATTGATAGCCGTAACGACAGCCTGTATAACGGCTTTAAAGAGAAACACGCCAGCCGTGGCGGGCATATCAAAGGGGCTATTCAATTTCGTTGTAACTGGTTTGAACGGATTGAAGCCGACAAGTTCGACAGTTTTGCCGAAGCCAAAGGGTTCAGCAAGCAGAAAACCTTAGTGATTTACGATAGCAATCATGACGAATTAGCCTGTATTTCGGCGGAGTTTAATGCAAAAGGCTACAAAGTTCGCACTTTTAGCGACTTTATCAGCTATGCCAATGCCGGTTATCCGTTAGATAGTTTTCCCCATTTCCAATATAGCGTTTCGCCCGAATGGCTGTACGCTTTAATACAGGGGGAGCAACCTGAAACCTACCACAACAACCAATTTATGCTGTTTGAAGTGTCGTGGGGAACGCTCGAAAAAGCCAAAGCCTATACGCAACATATTGTCGGGGCTTACCATTTTGATACGGACTGGGTGGAGGGTGAAGCCCCTGTCTATAACCTTGCCGAACCGCAACAAATTGAACAAAACCTATTACAACACGGGATCACCAAGGATAAAACTATCGTGCTTTATTCCGATAATTCACTTGCCGCCTATCGTGTGTTTTGGGCGTTGAAATGGGCTGGCGTAGAGGATGTGCGAGTGTTAAACGGCAATCTTGCCACTTGGATGGACGCAGGTTTTCCAACGGAAACCAAAGTCAATCTGCCACAGCCTGAAACGGCGTTCGGCACAACCATTCCGGCTAACCCGCAGATCAACATCAGCCAACCTGAGCAGGCTTACGCCCGTCAGCAACAAGGCTTGAAGCTCGTTAGCACAAGAGCGTGGGAAGAGTTTATCGGCGAAGCGAGCGGTGATGAACATATTCAAGCAACAGGCGAACCGCAGGGGGCGATTTGGGGCTTTTCGGGATCGGCACCGTCAAATGTTGCCGATTTTTACGACCCTGATGACACCTTGCGTAACCCGAAAGAGATCGTAGCACTGTGGCAGGGACAGCATATTCAACAGGGCGATCAACTGGCGTTCTATTGCGGAACAGGCTGGCGAGCATCCGTGCCGTGGTTTATGACCCAACTTCTCGGCTGGCAAAATACGGCGGTTTATGACGGCGGTTGGAATGCGTGGCAGATGACCAAATTGCCTGTACAAAAAGGCGTTCCCAACGACGTTGTAAAACCCGATGCCAAAAATGACGCCGGCAGAATGTTGAAAAAAGGCAATTCGTGTCGGAGTTGATGAAGCGTAGGGACACACTGCGTGTGTCCGTCTCGCCTTTGTTTTACACAGAAAAGATATTCAGCGGACAGACACAGTGCGTCCATTGTAACAAAAAATCTTAATTTATATTTACGGACACACGCAGTGTGTCCCTACAAACATAAAACAAAAGGAAACC
>NZ_JBGXYA010000006.1:0-4611 GCF_041814905.1 Glaesserella sp.
AAATCGGTTATATACAAGCGGTCTGATTGTCAGAATATTTTGCAAAAATATCGGTGGAACCGACCGCTTGTTATTCATCGTGGACAGTATTTTGACTATTCAATGATTTTTGCACCGTCCGGTGTACCGACAATAGTAATATTGGCATAACGTTGCGCAAAAATACCGTTGGTGACGACACCGGCAATATTATTAATGGTATGTTCCGTTTTTAGCGGTTCCGGGATCTTAAAGTTATACACGTCTAAAATCACGTTGCCGTTGTCGGTCACAACCCCTTCTCGGTATTCGGGAGAACCGCCTAGCGCTACAAGTTGACGGGCAACATAAGAACGCGCCATCGGGATGACTTCAACCGGTAAAGCGAAGGTAGAGCCTAACACATCTACCTGTTTACTGGAATCGACAATGCAGATGAATTTTTTTGCTAATGAACTCACAATTTTTTCACGTGTCAGCGCTGCGCCGCCACCTTTAATCATATAACCTTGCGGGGTAATCTCGTCGGCGCCGTCGATATAAACGTCAAGGGAAGACACATCATTGGCGTTAAAGACCTCAATTCCCTGTTTTCTTAACAATTCTTCGGAATATTTTGACGCGGCGACGGCACCTTTGATGTCATCGCGTAATTCGCCGAGGGCTTCAATAAAACAATTGACGGTAGAGCCGCTGCCGACACCGACAATCGTATCGGGTTTAACATATTGTAATGCAGCACGGGCTGCAATTTTTTTCATTTCGAGCTGATCCATAATTTTTCCTTACGTTACTTTATTTTTATATGTGAAAGGGCATTGCCGGGAGATATTATTAGATAAATAAAAAGTGGGCGTAAGCCCACCTTTTATCGGTCAGTTCCGTTTTACGGCGGCAACAATTTCTTCCGCCGCACTTTGTGCCAAGGCGCCGTCTTCGCATTCAACCATGACACGAATTAACGGCTCCGTACCTGATTTTCTGAGAAGAATACGCCCTTTGCCCGCCAAACGTTTTTCAACATCGGCTGCAACCGCTTTGACCTCTTCACTTTCCAACGGATTTGAGCCGCCTTCAAAGCGCACGTTAAGCAATACTTGCGGGAAGAGCGGAACCGCTTTGGCAAGCTCGTTTAACGTCAGTTTATGGGATACCATTGCACTCAATACTTCAAGTGAAGCGATGATACCGTCACCGGTGCTGTTTTTATCCAATACGATGATGTGACCGGAGTTTTCACCGCCTAATTTCCATTTTTTCTCTTTCAGCAGTTCAAGTACATAACGGTCACCGACATTGGCACGGGCAAACGGAATTGCTAGCTGTTTTAAGGCGATTTCCAAGCTCATGTTACTCATTAATGTGCCGACGACGCCGCCTTGTAACTTACCGGCTCGCAATGCTTCACGGGCAATGATGAATAAAATTTGGTCACCATCGACTTTGTTACCCAAATGATCAACCATGATCAAACGGTCGCCGTCTCCGTCGTATGCCAACCCGACATCGGCACCGGATTCCACCACAACTTTTTGTAGCGCCTTGATATCGGTTGCACCGCATTTTTCATTGATATTTAAACCGTCCGGGCGCGTACCGATTTCAATGACTTCAGCGCCAAGTTCGCGCATGACGTTCGGTGCGATATGGTAGGTCGCACCGTTGGCACAATCGACCACGATTTTGTAGCCTTCAAGGCTTAAATGCGCCGGAAAGGTACTTTTACAGAACTCAATATAACGACCTGCCGCATCTTTAATACGGCTTGCACGACCCAACTCGGCGGATTCGACACAATCCATCGGCTGATCAAGTAACGCCTCAATCGCTTCTTCCACGTCATCAGGTAATTTTTCACCGTCAGCGGAGAAGAACTTGATACCGTTATCATAATAAGGGTTATGCGATGCCGAAATGACGATGCCGGCTTCCGCACGGAAGGTACGGGTCAAATAAGCCACTGCGGGTGTCGGCATCGGACCGGTAAAGGCAGCGGATAACCCCGCTGCGGCTAAGCCGGCTTCTAATGCGGATTCCAACATATAACCGGAGATACGGGTATCTTTACCGATTAAGACTTTTTTTGATCCTTGAGTGGCAAGAATTTTACCTGCCGCCCAGCCCAGTTTTAGTGCAAAATCAGGTGTAATCGGATATTGACCTACTTTGCCGCGCACCCCGTCGGTGCCGAAATATTTGCGTTCTGCCATAATTTGCTACCTTAAAAAATATTGATAAGCCGGGCTATCGCTGACGTTTTGATAACGATAACCTAATTGTTCGAGATCTTGCTGAAAGTGCGCTTGACCTTCATCATCGACAACAAAAGCTGCCAAAATATCCCCGTAATCCGCTCCGTGAGCACGATAATGGAATAATGAAATATCCCAATCGGCCAATGTTTGGAGGAATTTGAGTAATGCGCCTTTTTGTTCCGGAAATTCAAAGCTGTACAGTTTCTCTTGTGTGACGGAAGTCGGGCGTCCGCCAACCATATAACGAATATGCGTTTTGGCGATATCGTCTTCCGAGAGATCGGCAACATCATAGCCGTGCTGCTGTAATTCCTTGATGATTTCCGATTTCTCGGCATTGCCTGTAATGCGTACGCCGACAAATATACAGGCGTGATGATCATCGGCGTGGCGATAGTTGAATTCGGTGACGGCTCGATTGCCGATAATCTGACAGAATTTGAGGAAACTTCCTTTTTGCTCGGGAATGGTGACCGCAAGCAATGCTTCATGTTTTTCACCGATTTCACATCGTTCGGAAACATAACGTAACGTGTGGAAATTCAAATTGGCGCCGGAAAGCAAACAGGCTAAGTTTTTACCTTGTAAGTTATGTTGAGCGACGTATTTTTTCAATCCTGCCAAAGACAGCGCACCGGACGGCTCGGCGATGGCGCGCACATTCTCAAAGATATCTTTGACGGCGGCACAAATCTCATCGTTATCCACCAACACCACATCATCGACGTATTGTTGGCATAAACGGAAGGTTTCATCTCCGATACGTTTGACGGCAACACCGTCGGCAAATAAGCCGACACGATTCAAATCAACCGGTTGCCCCGCCTGTAATGCATAAAAAAGACAGGCGGAGTCTTTGGATTCCACGCCAATCACTTTAATTTCAGGCATCAATTGTTTGATTAATACCGCAACACCGGCGATCAAACCGCCTCCGCCGACCGGTACGAAGACATAATTTAAATCTGCATTTTGCTGAAGTAATTCCATGCCGATAGAACCTTGTCCGGCAATCACCAGCGGATGATCGAACGGATGAACGAAGGTCATATTGAGTTCGTTGGAAAGCTCAATCGCTTTGGCTTTGGCTTCATCAAAATTGGCACCGTAGAGTAATACTTCACCGCCGAAGCCCCGTACCGCATCTACTTTAATTGCAGGAGTATTTTGCGGCATGACGATTAAGGCACGTAGTCCTAAGTGTTTGGCGGATAAGGCAACGCCTTGGGCGTGGTTCCCAGCCGAAGCGGCAATGACACCGGCAGCTTTTTGTGCAGGAGACAGGTTCGAAATCATCGCATAAGCCCCACGCAGTTTAAAACTGTGCACAGGCTGGCGATCTTCCCGTTTGATAAAAATGTGATTACCCAAACGCTCAGAGAGTTTTTCCATTTTTTGTAATGGTGTGTTTTGGGCAAGATCGTAGATTTTTGAACTTAAAATGGCACGGAGATAATCCGTGCCTGATTGTAATCGGGTGTCACTCATCGTTCAACTAACCCTTAGATTAGTGATTGCAGCCGCAACCGCCGTGTCCGTGATGGTGGTGATGATCGTGGTCGTGATGACCGCCACAGCAGCCGTGACCTTCTTCATCGTGATCGTGACCACAGCAACCACCTTCTTGATGAATATGACCGTGAGCGATTTCTTCTAATGTGGCTTCACGGGTTGAAACGACTTCAACCGAGAAGAGTAACTCTTGACCGGCGAGCATATGGTTACCGTCTACTACCACTTCATCACCGTCGATTTCGGTGATCACCACCGGCAGAGGACCGATATCCGTATCGGCGATAAAACGCATGCCGACTTCTAACTCATCCACGCCGGTGAAAACGTCTTTCGGAACGCGTTGAACCATATTGTCATTGTATTCGCCGTAGCCTTCTTCCGGTTTAACGCGCACTTCAAAGACATCACCGACAGCTTTTCCTTCCAACGCGTTTTCCAAACCGGGAACCAAATTATTGTGACCGTGTAAATACTCTAACGGTTGTTCTACAGGCGCTTCGTCGACTAATACGCCGTCTTGTGTGCGGACTTGGTAAGCGATACCGGGTACGACATTTTTCGTAATTTTCATTGAAAGGATTCCTTATTTCTTATGTATGGGTAAAAATTTCAAGCATTGTAGCTTGTTATGGCGGATTTGCAAATTTTAACGAAAAACCGACCGCTTGTTGATCTGCACCCCAAAACTTGGACACCTAATTTGAGGTGCAGATTATGTCCTATCCTTATCAATTTCGTTTAGACATTATCAAATTGGTCATCGAGCAGGATGTTGGTATCCGCGAGGTGGCAAAACTTCATCACATTCCCCATTCTGTGGTAATTCATTGGCTAAAAGCCTTTCGTGAAAGAGGACTTGATG
>NZ_JBGXYA010000007.1:0-31405 GCF_041814905.1 Glaesserella sp.
TCCATTGACGTCGCAATACTGACTTTGCCTGCCGATTGGGTAATGTTGATATTATTACCGGCTTCAATCGTCACCGTTTCGCCCATATTGATTTGATCGTTCAACGTACCGCTCACATTACCCGTGCCGGTTTGTGCCGTCGTAATATTCCAGCCTTTTGCAACTTCTGTTTGTAAAGTCGTAACATTATTGGTCACGTTCGTTACATTCGCATTGGTTGCATTCAACTGTGCAAGGTTAACCGCATCACTATCCGCCGTACCGTTTGCGATATTGGTGATTTTATCTCCGCCAACATCTAAACCAGTTACTGTTGAGCTTAATACGGTATTATCTCCGTTCGGATTACCAATCACTATCTTAGTTGCATTGACAGTATCAAAGCTAACATTGTCGGTAGTTGAGAGTGTAAATTCTGCACCGTTTTGTTTTACTTTAATATTTTTACCTGCCGTATAAGTGACTTTATCACCCGCAGTAATCTGTTCTTCCGTTGCAACACCGTCTAATTCACCGTCACCGTCTGCAGCCGTTACATTCCAAGCAACTGTATTTAAGATGGTCGCTAAATCACCCGCTTTCACGAATTTATCCGCTTCATCTCCTGTCGGAGCCGTCACTTTCCCCGCAGAATCCGTAGCCAATGATGTATTGTTCACATTAAAGGTAATTGTTGGTTTGCTGCCATTCATGTTAACTACGGCAGTCGTGCCTGCACCGCTAACGATATTTACTGCATCACCGGCTCTTACGGTTGCAACTTCTGAACCATTACCTTCAAGTTTCCACGCGGAATTCGCCACTTTTGCATTCAATTGTGAAAGGTTAACCGCATCACTATCCGCCGTTCCGTTTGCAACGTTACTGATTTTCGCTGCCGAACCGTCCGTTTTCGCAACTTGTACACCCTCTGCCGTCGGAGTAAAGGTCACACTATTGCCGTTACTTGTTAAGTTAAGGCTGTTGAATTCCGGATTTTCGGACAACAAGATTTCTACTTTACCCGCCGTGACGTTAGTACGGATATTTTTACTTGAACCGCCCGAAGCCAAACTACCCGAAATATTTAAGGTAGATCCGAGTTTTTGTGTCGTCGAACCATTGTTACCCGCAAAAGTCAACGGTTGGTTAATCGCCGTATTTAACGCCGTTAGTGCCCCGCCGACATTATTATAGTTTGTTACAGTATTGCTTGTCGGATCGGTAATGCTAAAGCTCGGTGCCGTTACCGTACCGTCACTGTTCACCGATGAACCACCGCCCAATGCCGCCGCCGTGCTGTTGGCTAATGCATATAATTGACTGCCGTTTACCGCATCTTTGCTGGTAGCATTCACCGTGGCATTCGTGACATTACTGATCACCGTATTCGCCGCATCAATTCCTGCCGTACTGAGTGACGGACCGTTTGTGCCGATCGCAATTTTGTCCGTTGCCGTCACCGTGGTGAAATTCGGGTCCATTGACGTCGCAATACTGACTTTGCCTGCCGATTGGGTAATGTTGATATTATTACCGGCTTCAATCGTCACCGTTTCGCCCATATTGATTTGATCGTCCAACTTACCGCTCACATTACCCGTGCCGGTTTGTGCCGTCGTGATATTCCAGCCTTTTGCCACATCCGTTTGTAACGTTGTAATATTGTTTTTCGCCGCTGCCATATCCGTTTGCAACGTAGTGACATTGTTGGTCACGTTCGTTACATTCGTATTGGTTGCATTCAACTGTGCAAGGTTAACCGCATCACTATCTTGTGTACCGTTTGCTACGTTAGTGATTTTATCTCCACCGACATTTAATCCTTCAGCCGTTGTTGTTAAAGTTGTTCCGTTTGTAGCGTCTTTGAGATTAATCGATTTAAACGTTGGCGCTTCGGCGAGTTTAATCACTAATTCACCGTTATCATTATCCACACGGATATTCTCCGCCGACGCATCCGTTGCATCCGCCAATGTGCCTTTCACCGTGACTTGCTCACCCAATTTTTTACTGACTGCTCCGCCTTTATTGCCGACAAGGGCAAAGCCTTTATCGATCAAATAAGTCGATATATTGTTTGCCACATTCGCCACATCGCCTGCAGTTGCCAGCTTATTACTATCGGTTGCCGTAGTAGTATTTGTCGCTGTACTAAAGGCAACAGAGGATGAAATATCACTAATATTAACATCGAATTTTACGGTTGATACGTTATTGTTTGTCGTGGTTACCGTCACTCGTGTACCCGTACCATCAATAAAGTCGACAACATCACCGGCTTTTACTTGGTCTTTCTCTGTACCTTTTTCTTTTAACGTCCAAGATGCACTATTAACGGCATTGATTAAATCATTTGCCGATACCAACGCATTGCCGTTCTGCGTACCTGTTGTTGTACCATTAACCGCTGAATTACCGTTTAATTTTGCAATTCCATCCTCGGAACTGACCGCTTGTGTTTCAATACCTATATGAATTTTGTTTACATTACTCGCTTCCGTCGTATGAGTAACTTTGACTAACCCCGTACCGTCAATTGTGACGCTATCATTCGGATTAATCTCGCCAACCTGTGCTTCTCCTGCGTTATCTTGCGAAGTTTTTAGCGTCCATTTTGATGCGGCCAAGGTACTGTTTAATTGACCGTAGTTCACTGCGTCACCGTCATTTACGGCGCTAGATACGTTAGTGATTTTTTGGTTTGCCGCATCAATACCTGTTGTACTGAGTGACGGACCGTTTGTGCCGATCGCAATTTTGTTCGTTGCCGTCACCGTGGTGAAATTCGGGTCCATTGATGTCGCAATACTGACTTTATTTGCCGATTGGGTAATGTTGATATTATTACCGGCTTCAATCGTCACCGTTTCGCCCATATTGATTTGATCGTCCAACTTACCACTCACATTACCCGTGCCGGTTTGTGCCGTCGTAATATTCCAGCCTTTTGCAACTTCTGTTTGTAAGGTCGTAACGTTATTGGTCACGTTCGTTACATTCGCATTGGTTGCATTCAACTGTGCAAGGTTAACCGCATCACTATCCGCCGTACCGTTTGCGATATTGGTGACTTTATCGCCACCAACATCTAATCCATCAGTCGTTGTTGTTAATGACGTAGTGTTTGAACCGTTCGTTAATGTTATACCTTTGAATGTCGGAATATCCTTCATACGAATAACGATATCAGTATTTCCTGCTTCGCTTTGTAACACCGTCGTCAATAAGTTAGTAGAAGAAGTCTCATCAAATGTCGCATTTCCGGCAAGAATCGATAAAGCCTTACTGAATTGATGTTGTACCAAGTTAGTATCCTTGTTAACGACACCTTGATCTGCACCAACATTCATTCCTTGAGGAGCAGAGCTGCTGATTGCTTTAAGTTGAGCAACGTTAACGGCATCCGTATCCGCCGTACCTGCTGCCACGCCGGTAATTTGACGTGTAATAGAACTTGCCACATCGCCGACTGCAACTGCGCCACTTGTAGATTTCCAGGTAGCTGATGTATCTGAAGAAGAAGCTTGAGTTAATGGATCATAGCCTGCCACACCTTTATCCGTTGTTGCTTTACTGTCATAGCCCAACGCAACACCTTTAGCAACACTGACACCGGTATTACTACCTAACGCCACGGCACCCGTTACATTCGTTACGCCGGAATAAACAACCCCAGTATGATCTCGTGTTGAAATATTATTTTGTGTTCCTGTGATATTTGCCGTGTTTAATGTAGCGGCTGACGCCCCTAATTTAACGTTATTACCTAAAATAAAAGTATCTGAAGACGTATTACCGATAATATTTTGGTTACCAATGGCATAACTCGCATTGCCACCGACAAAGCTGCGATCCGTATCAACGTATTGGGCCGCATTTTTATGAATGGAAGCATTCCATACGCCTGAATAAGCACCACTGACAACCGAAGCGGTCCCTAATGCCGTACTACTATGGGCATTATTGGTCACCACAGTGTGATAACCCAATGCATTACTGGCTTTCGCCCCTGCATAAGCATAAGCATTTAATGCTGCGGCTTGTTGTCCTTTGGCATATGCTGATGTACCACCAACGGCGACGGACTGTATCCCAGTTGCCGCCGCACGGGTACCGATTGCCGTAGAATATCCGCCGGCTGCTCTGGAATAAGAACCGATAGCCGTTTCATTTGTACCTAAACCAGTTAATGCATCGTTACCAATTGCAATATTATCTAATGATAAAGCTTTGGCACTTTCACCGATGGCAACTGCAGAATTACCTACGGCATGTGTATTGATACCTAATGAAACGGATTCATCACCTAAAGCTTTAGCGTTATAGCCAATAGCTACACTCGATTTTAACCTATCGGTACCGTCTCCGGTTCTTGACGCCCCCGCAACACTATATACACTATCATTAGCCACCAGCCCAGATACCACATTTGTACCTATTGCAATACCATCTTGACGCTCATTCACCGTTGCCGTTCTACCAATAGCAATACTGTGTGTGGAATTTGCGTTGGCATTTTCACCAACGGCAATAGCAGAAATACCCGAAGCATTTGCCAACGCCCCCAGTGCAGTTGCGTTTGTATTTAATGCCTTAGCATTAGCACCAATTGCGGTTGCATTGGCTTGCTGTGCTTTAGCATCATTTCCTAATGCAACGGCTTTATCTTGAGTTGATGATGAACCGGAACCGATAGCTACACCACCATTCCCTGATGAAACCGTATCCAAACCGATAGCAATAGCATAATCATTGGATGAATTTGCGTTGCTACCGATTGCGACAGAATTTCTATTTAATGCTTTTGCAGTATTACCAAATGCGACAGAGAAGTTTCCTGAAGCATTTGCCGATTTACCGACTGCACTGGCTTCTTCGCCGGCTGCAACAGTACCTACACCGGCAGCCAATGCATCAACACCCGTCGCGCCATCATTATTGTAGTTACCCGATGCTGAATTTATGTTATTAACGCTATAAAAATGGGTCAGTTTTTCCTGCAACCCTTTTGCGATAATATAAAGCTGAGAACCATTAATTGCATCGGTTGACGTTTCACTAATATTACCGGCTGCAACATGTTTAATTTGGCGCTCACTCCCCGCTGCACCGACAGAAACTTGATCCCCGGTAGCTACCGTAGCCCGAGTTGCAAATCCATCATAAGTGATCCCCCCTATGATTGCTTGTGTCTCTTTAGTTGCATCTGTTAAAGTCGTTGATGCAGCACCTAGAGCAATAGCATTTGCTTTACTTGCATCGGCTGAAGCACCAATCGATACCGTATTTTCTTGGCTTGCTTTAGAAGCAATACCCAATGCCAAGCTGTTTATTCCCGAAGCATTAGTGGAATCACCGAATGCGGTCGCCCCTTGTGCACTCGCTTTACTACTTGTACCAACCGCGACCGTTTGGTTATTACTTGAATTTGCGCCATCACCCACCGCAACGGCTGATTTACCCGAAGCATTCGAGGCTTGACCGACGGCAACCGTATTGTCACCCAGTGATTTTGCTCTTGCCCCTACGGAAACCGAGTTGATACCGGAAGAATTACTGCCTGTACCAATACTGATAGAACTTGCACCCGCTACGTTTGCATTTGTACCGATAGCAATACCGTGAGAAACGGCAACGGCATTAATACCCATTGCATTCGCACCGGCACCGCTGGCATTAGCATCTCTACCAATCGCAATACCGCCACCAGATCTTGCACCGTCAGCGGCCACTGTTGAGTTCGTTTTAGCTCCACGACCGATTGCTACCGACTGATCAGCTTCAGCATTCGATAATGCTCCCAAAGCGGTTGCCTGAATACCAGAAGCAACTGAAGATACACCAATTGCCGTTGCATTTTCATTCGTTACAGTAGATCCATTACCAATTGCAATACTGTTTATTTTTTGTGCTTTTGCATTTATACCAATCGCCACGGCATGCGCACCATCTGTAACCGTACCACTACTAAGACCTGTTTCAGCATCACGACCTATTGCAATAGAATTTGCCGCTCTAGTTGTGGCATTTGTTCCAAATGCTAATGAAGAACCCGCATTAGTTGCCGTACTTGCATTAGAACCTAAAGCAACAGCTTGGTAACCTGATGAATTTGCTGTATAACCAATTGCGACCGCTTGCGATTTATCGTTTGCTTTAGTATTTGAGCCAATAGCAATACTGCTGGCTTCTTTTGCGATAGTATTCGTACCAATCGCAACCGCATCTTTAAACTGTGTTGTTGCGTTGGTACCAATAGAGATAGCACTATAACTATCACTATCCGCACTCGCATTTATACCAAGAACAACTGCACCACTAGCACCTGCCGTTGTATTTTCACCGATTGCAATATTAGCCGTTTGGCCGCCCGTCGCATTCGCATTGTAGCCAATCGCAATACCTTTTACTGAATTTACCACTGCATTGCTCCCTATTGCAGTGGATTGATCCCCTGTCGCATTGGCATTTACACCTAGAGCCATTGATTGGCTATTAGATGCACTCGCATTAGAACCTAATGCTATGGCTTGATTGCCTGTTGCATTTGCACTTACACCCAATGCCGTTGATTGAATTCCCGTTGCATTTGATTTTGCACCAATAGCCGTTGCCTGATTCATTGTTGCATTTGATAACATACCCAATGCAGTAGATTGGTAACCTGACGCATTTGCTGATGTACCAACTGCCGTCGCTTCATTTCCGGAAGAGTTTGAATTTTCACCTACGGCTACGGAATTCGTCCCGGAAGCAACGGCACCGGTAGTAATTGCAAAATTATTCGAATCGTTAGAACCGACAGCTACCGCCGCTATCGCTTGACCGGCGCCTAAAACGGCACTTGCCAGAGCAGAGACAGTAAACAATGTTGTTTTAACAGTATTTAATTGTTTTGATTTCGTCTTTGTTTTTGATTTGGAAAGTTCGGATACGACAACAAAAGTCCCTGTGGCGGCATTCCAAATTACTTTATAAATTTTATTCATTACATTCTCCTAAGATAAAACCGCTCAATGCTATCTGTAGTTAACTTCATCCTACTTTATCACCTGCTGGTCATCAGTTTGCTTACGTAAAACATATCTCACATACCATTAACAAAAACAACAACAAAGAATAAGATACATTTTAATGACTAAATTTTACCTATTTTTACCAAAAACTCAACGCAAAGTAATGTTTGTAATTTAAATTTTATTATAGCAATTTTGTGCAATCTATGTTAGAACATAACAATATATGTGCCATACATGATATCTAAAACATCACAACGCAATGAATTTCAAGAAAATGTAAAGAAAAGATAGAAAGAGAGGAAATAACCTGTATCTAAAAATAACCCCGCCTTTACAATAGTAAAGGCGGGGGTTATTTCAATAAAAAATTCTTACAAACTAACCGTTATGCATTTGTCGCTGAATACGCCCTGAAGCGATCTCTTCATCACGGATTGTCAAAATTTCACAACCATCTTTCGTGATCACGATCTGATGTTCAAATTGTGCAGAATGACTGCGATCTTTGGTTTTCACCGTCCAACCGTCGCCCATCAAGCGGATTTCTTTTTTACCGGCATTGATCATCGGTTCTATGGTAAACACCATGCCCTCCTGCAAAATTACCCCTTCATCGTCGGCATAATAATGCAGCACTTGCGGATCACTATGGAACTGATCGCCGATGCCATGTCCACAATATTCGCGCACAACGGAAAAACCTTCTTTTTCCACATATTGCTGAATGACTTTGCCGATTTGATTTAAACGAATACCGGGTTTTACCGCTCGTAATGCAATGTAAAGCGCTTCCTGCGTCACTTCGATCAAGCGCTTATCTTTCACGCTCGGTTCACCCACAACATACATTTTAGAGTTATCGCCGAAGTAGCCGTCTTTAATCACGGTCACATCAATATTCAAAATATCACCTTTTTTCAGTTTTTTATCCGGACTCGGAATGCCGTGACAAACAACCTCATTTAATGAAATGCACGTCGCATTCGGGTAGCCGTGATAACCTAAGCAAGCAGGGATCACTTGCTGTTGGTTGATATAGTCGTGACAAATACGATCTAACTCACCGGTGGTCACGCCTTCTTTCACATAAGGCTCAATCATCACCAAAATATCAGAGGCAATTTTGCACGCCTCACGCAATTTGACTATTTCATCTTCGGTTCTAATCGGAATATTTTTCATTTTCTCTCTCTGATTTGCATAACGTTGTCGGATTATACCTTTTTTAACGGGAGAATTCACGGTAGCCAAACAAGCGGTCTGTTTTTAAGGAAAATTTGCAAATTTTTTGCCGATTCCGACCGCTTGTAAACATTACTTCACCGCTAATCTTAACTTCTGAATCAAATAGTTCAGCATTACGCCGTATAACGGCAAAAACAATAACAGGCTGACGAAGATTTTAAAGGCATAATCAACGGTCGCAATCGTAAACCAATGTTCCGCCAAATACTCATCGCTACTTTTATAGAACGCAACGGCGAAAAAAACAAAGGTATCTATAAGGCTACCGAAAATCATCGAGCTTGACGGCGCAAGCCACCATTTCGGTGATTGGCGTAATCGATTGAAGACAAAAATGTCCATTAACTGCCCGACCACATAACCCGAAAAACTGGCTAAGGCGATACGAAATACAAAAAGATTGAATTCTGATAAAGTCGCCAAACCTTGAAATTGTCCTTCAAAGAAAATGACCGAAATAATGTAGCTCACCAATAATGCCGGCAGCATCACCACAAAAATAATTTTACGTGCCAACTCGGCGCCAAATACGCGTACGGTTAAATCTGTTGCTAAAAAAATAAACGGAAAGGTGAAAGTTCCCCATGTGGTCGGGATCGTACTATCGGTAAACGGCAGCTTAATTTCAAAAGTAATTTGTACAAGATAGTTACTGATAGTAATAATAAAAATGTGGAAAAGGGAAAGTAATAGTAACGAGCGGCGCTTCTGCTCGTCAGAAAAGTACGAAAGAGAGTTCATATTGTTCCTTTTTATTGTGTAACGTTAATTGGGGTTAGGGAACCCAATGGTGTAAAGAGGGGCGGAATAATACTGCCCACAGATAAAAAAGCAAGCCATTATTTAATTCTCTACTCTAAGTGGATAATTATTCTACCAAACCGTACTTTATTTAATAAATAGAGGCGCTACACTACGCATCATCAATTCAAAATTAAAGAGGTATTATTATGTTACAGCTACGCAAAGCCGAAGAACGTGGCAATGGTTCATTCGATTGGTTAGAGAGCTACCACACCTTTTCATTCGCCAACTATTACGACCCGAGACATATTCATTTTTCCCATTTACGGGTGATTAACGAAGATTTTATCGCGGGCGGTCATGGTTTTGGAAAACATCCCCATAACGATATGGAAATTTTGACTTATGTATTAAGCGGCAGTGTCGCCCATAAAGACAGCATGGGTAATGAAACGGAAGTGCGTGCCGGCGAATTTCAGATTATGTCCGCAGGTTCGGGAATTTACCATTCGGAAGTTAACCCGAATCCTGACCAAAAATTACATTTATATCAAATCTGGATTATCCCGAATCAAAAAGGAATTACGCCGCGCTATGCACAAGATAAATTTGCAGATAAAGAAGGAGCGACGTTAATCCTTTCTCCAAATGCCGACGAGGGGTCATTCAAAATTTATCAAAATATGAAATTGTGGCGTTATCAATACACCGCTAACAAAGATGAAACGATAAATCTAGATAATCAGCGCAATTATTGGCTACAAGTCGTGAAAGGCAATTTAACGGTAAACGGCGTGAAATTAAAAACCAGTGATGCACTGGCTATCCGCCAAGAAGAGTTGCTAAGCGTTGCGACACAAAGTGAAGTGGAATTTTTGCTGTTTGATTTAGTGTAATGCAAATCGGCTTATCGAAAAAGCAACGCCCACATTTTTGCAAAAAAGCGGTGAAAAGTCACCGCTTGTAATCGATATAAATTTGGAAAAAGTGATCTTATTTTGTCAACAAATCCAACGCTTCTTGATATTTGGCGACGGTTTTTTCAATGACATCGGCAGGCACTTTAGGCGCCGGGGCTTGTTTGTTCCAACCGCTGTTTTCCAACCAATCACGAATAAACTGTTTATCAAATGACGGCGGATTGGTGCCTTCTTTGTAAGTCTCAACCGACCAAAAACGGCTTGAATCTGGGGTTAATACTTCATCCATTAATGTTAATACGCCATTTTCATCTAAACCAAATTCAAATTTGGTGTCACAGATAATAATGCCTTTTGTTAAGGCATAATCTGCCGCTTCTTTATACAACGCAATTGCAGCATCACGCACTTTTGCCGCAAGCTCTACGCCGATTTGGCGTTCACATTCGGCGTAACTGATATTGATATCGTGATCGCCCACTTCCGCTTTGCTTGACGGCGTAAAAATCGGCTCAGGTAGCTTGCTTGCTTCAACTAAACCTTCTGGTAATTCAAGACCACAAATTGTGCCTGTTTTTTGGTAATCTTTTAAGCCGCTGCCTGTTAAGTAGCCACGAACAATCGACTCAATTTTAACAGGGGTTAAACGCTTACACACGACCGCTCGGTATTGAATCGCTTCGGCTTCTTCTTTAGGTAGCACGTCAAAGACTGAATCACCGGTAAAGTGATTCGGCATAATGTGTGCCAGTTTATCAAACCAAAAATTGGAAATTTGAGTCAAAATTTCCCCTTTGCGCGGAATCGGATCGTCTAAGATCACATCAAAAGCGGACAGGCGGTCGGTTGCGACCATTAACATACGTTTATCATCAATTTCATAAAGGTCACGGACTTTGCCCGAATAGATTTTTTTAAGGCTGATTTGCATGGCTGGATTCCTGTAGATTGAATAAAACGGGCAAATTATAACAACTTGCGCAAACGTTTGCTATTTGTCATAAAAATAATTTATCTTTCGAACAAAAAAGACTTGTCATTCTCATTTTTTTGGCGTATCTTCCACACCAATTCATTTTTGGAGTTAACTTATGACCTTTATTCGCACTCACCATCATCACCATTTGACCGACTAATCTTTCGGGCATTTGGCGTGTTCGGAAGATAAACTTCCGAGAGCGAATTAAGCGACTAAAGAATTCACAACCCCTCGGAAGGCAACTTTCGAGGGGTTTTTCGTTATTCAAAATACAAAATAGAAGGAACACACTATGTCGGACAACAGACTTCGCATCGCGTTACAGAAAAAAGGGCGTTTAAGCAAAGATTGCAGCGAATTACTCAA
This sequence comes from Glaesserella sp., assembly GCF_041814905.1. Classification (NCBI taxonomy): domain Bacteria; kingdom Pseudomonadati; phylum Pseudomonadota; class Gammaproteobacteria; order Pasteurellales; family Pasteurellaceae; genus Glaesserella; species Glaesserella sp. The sequence continues at coordinate 11,256 of NZ_JBGXYA010000007.1, forward strand.
ACAATGCGGCGTGAAAATCACCTGGAACGAACAGCGTTTGATCGCCTATTCCGAAAATCTGCCGATTGAAATTTTACGCGTGCGTGATGACGATATCCCGGGGCTGGTGTTTGACGGCGTGGTCGATCTCGGTATTATCGGCGAGAACGTGTTGGAAGAAGAAGAATTAGGGCGTTTACATGCCGGTGAACCGGTCGAATATAAAAAACTCCGTACCTTAGATTTTGGCGGTTGCCGCTTGTCGCTAGCGATTGATCGCGATCGCACCTACAACGGCGTACAAGATTTGAAAGACGCCCGTATTGCCACCTCTTACCCGAACTTACTCAAACGTTATATGGCGGAACAAGGCGTACCGTTTAAAAATTGTTTGCTCAACGGTTCGGTGGAAGTTGCGCCAAGTGCAGGACTTGCCACCGCCATTTGCGACTTAGTTTCGTCAGGTGCCACCCTTGAGGCAAACGGTTTAAAAGAAGTCGAAGTGATTTATCAATCCAAAGCTTGCCTGATTCAACGCGCCGAACCGTTGAGCGCCGACAAACAAGCCCTTGTGGATAAACTGCTAACCCGCATTCAAGGTGTACAACAAGCCGCCGAATCCAAATACATTATGCTCCACGCCCCGAAAGACAAACTCGAAGAAATCACCGCATTGCTACCGGGCGTCGAAAACCCAACAATTTTGCCGTTGGCGCACGATGATTCCAAGGTCGCCATGCACGTGGTCAGCCAAGAGAACTTGTTCTGGGAAACGATGGAAAAACTGAAAGAAATCGGCGCAAGTTCGATTTTGGTGTTACCGATCGAGAAGATGATGGAGTAAAAAATGGCATTTACTGAAATAGAAAAACAATCTTTGCTTGCACAAAAAGGAATCGGACCGACTATCTTACAACGCCTGCAAGAAATGGGCTTGGATGATGTATCGCGACTGGCAAATGCCAATCCTGAATTTATTTTACAGCTTGGTTCAGAGATAACAGGATCAACCTGCTGGCGGAATAGTCCGCAAGCCAGAAAAGCGATAGAAGCGGCGATAGCGTGGGCAAAAGCACAGTAAAGCCCCTGTGTGATAGTTCCTCTCGATCCATAAAAGTACAAGCGGTCAGATTTCCGCAAATTTTTGCAAATTATCGGCACGAGCGGGACGCTCGCGCCAGCGATAGAAAAAGGAAAACATATGCAAACCCTAATTTGGAACAATTTAACCGAAACGGAAAAACAACAAGCTCTTACCCGCCCGGCAATTTCCGCATCAAGCGACATCAAAAGTGCGGTGGAAAATATCGTGAATTTAGTGAAAAACGAAGGCGATAAAGCGTTATTTGAACTGACGGCGAAATTCGATAAAACCGAACTTGATAGCCTTGTAGTATCAAAAGAGCAGATCGAACAAGCGACAAAACGCATTTCAGATGAACTCAAACAGGCGATTCAAAATGCCTATCGCAATATCAATACCTTCCACGAGGCGCAAAAACCGCAAGCCGTGGATGTGGAAACCCAAGCAGGCGTGCGTTGCCAAGTGCTGACTCGACCGATTCAACGGGTCGGTCTGTATATCCCCGGTGGTTCGGCGCCACTGTTTTCAACGGTATTGATGCTCGCTATTCCCGCCAAAATTGCGGGATGTAAGAAAGTGGTACTCTGTACACCACCGCCGATTGCCGATGAAATTCTCTATACTGCCAATTTGTGTGGCGTCGAAACTATTTACGCCGTAGGGGGGGCGCAAGCGATTACCGCAATGGCATTCGGCACGGAAACGGTAGCAAAAGTAGACAAAATCTTCGGACCGGGCAACGCTTTTGTCACCGAAGCCAAACGCCAAGTCAGCCAACAACTCAACGGTGCCGCCATTGATATGCCGGCAGGGCCTTCGGAAGTGTTGGTGTTAGCCGATCAATTTGCCGATCCTGATTTTGTCGCCAGCGACTTGCTTTCCCAAGCGGAACACGGTGCCGACAGCCAAGTGATTTTGGTCACTGATAGCCTTGAACTTGCCCAAGCCACCGAACAAGCCATCGAACGCCAACTTGCAACATTACCGCGTAAAGAGACCGCTTGTAAGGCACTTTCGCATAGCCGAGTATTTATTGCCGAAGACTTACAACAATGTGTCCAAATCAGCAACGCCTACGCTCCTGAACATTTGGTGGTACAAGTGGAAAATCCGCGTGCGTTACTCGATCAACTGGATAACGCAGGCTCGATTTTCTTAGGCGCATACAGCCCCGAAAGTATGGGCGATTACGCCAGCGGCACTAACCACGTACTACCAACTTACGGCTACACCCGCACCTATTCCAGCCTTGGTTTAGCGGATTTCAGCAAACGAATGACCGTACAAGAACTCACTCCGCAAGGATTTAAAGACTTGGCAAAAACGGTGGAACTGATGGCAAGTGCGGAACAATTGGACGCGCATAAGCAGGCGGTGAGCATTAGATTAGAAAAGATTAAAGAGATTTCAGTGATGAATAATAAAAAGTATTATGACTTTAAAAGTATTTTAAGTGTTCCTTGGTTAGGGAACCTACTTACAGTAATGACACTTATCTTTTCAATATATACATTTTCACAAGCAAAATCTGAATTACAGAAATCTCATGTTATGAATAATATAGATTATCTACTAAAGGACGCTGTAGAACTAAAAAAAATGAATACAAATTTTAAAACTTGTATGGATCTAAATATTATTTCAGACTGTGAATTAAAGATTGGTGTAGGTCTTGAAAGTTATAAATCCTTAGTTATAAAAAATATAAAAATATATGAATTACAATCTAAAGCTTATTCAAGCTATAAAGGTTTTAAAGATATGCTAAATATAACCGAATCCATAAATTCTAATTCAGGAAAAGAATTATTAGATCTAAATGTTGAACTAGATAAGTATATTGATTATTTACTAAATGAGAAATTATCAAGATATTAATATAAGATATAAAGGGAAACTAATATGACAATCTCACAACTCTCCAGAGAAAACGTTCAATCCCTCACCCCATACCAATCCGCACGCCGTTTGGGTGGTTCGGGGGATGTGTGGCTGAATGCGAATGAATATGCCCTTTCGCCAAACTTTGATTTAACCGACCGCACTTTTAACCGCTATCCTGAACCGCAACCGCAAGCGGTGATTGAAGGTTATGCCGCCTATGCCGGCGTTGCACCTGAAAATGTGCTGGTTAGCCGTGGCGGTGATGAAAGTATCGAATTGATTATCCGCGCTTTTTGCGAGCCGACCGACAGCGTGTTGTATTGTCCACCGACTTACGGAATGTATGCGGTGAGTGCCGAAACCTGCGGTATTGCGCTCAAAATTGTGCCGTTAACCGCTGATTTTCAACTAAACTTACCTGAAATCGAACGTAATTTGGACGGTGTGAAAGTGGTGTTTGTGTGTAGTCCGAACAACCCGACAGGTACGCTGGTTAAGCGGTCGGATTTGCTCAAACTTTTGCAAATCACCGCAGGCAAAGCGATTGTGGTGGTGGACGAAGCCTATATCGACTTCTGCCCGCAAGCGACAATGGTCAATGAACTGCCAAATTATCCGCATTTAGCCATTATCCGCACTCTCTCCAAAGCCTTTGCGCTTGCCGGCTTACGTTGCGGTTTCACCCTTGCCAACGCCGAGTTGATTAACGTGCTACAAAAAGTCATCGCCCCTTATCCGCTCCCCGTACCTGTTGCCGATATTGCCGCTCAAGCCTTGAGCGCACAAGGTATCGAACAAGTCAAACAACGGGTGGAAGAGGTTTTAACACTACGCACCGATTTGCAAAAAAATCTCGAAAACTTACCGCTTGTCGAAAAAGTCTTTGAAAGCGACGGCAACTATTTGCTGGTCAAATTCCAAGATGGTCCAAAAGTATTCAAAGCACTGTGGGATCAAGGGATTATCTTAAGGGATCAGCATAAAGCGTTGGGATTGGCAAACTGTATTCGGATTACGGTGGGAACGAAAGAAGAAAATGCGAGGGTGGTGGAGGCGATTAAATATGTCTAGATTGTGGCTGTATAAGAAAATATATGAGCTATACTAAACTTTTCTACCATATCGTTTTTCGTACGTTGCAAAGTATCCCAGCAATTAACGAGACAAACGAAAGAGAGTTATACCAATATATTTGGGCTTTTTGCCAACAGCAAAAATGCACTTTGCATCGCATAAATGGTATGCCTGATCATCTGCATTTGTTGGTCGAAATTCATCCGAGTATTGCGGTAGCAGATTTTGTGAAACAGCTGAAAAATGCCAGTCATAAATGGCTTGAAAAGCATAATGAACTTTTTCCTGATTTTTATGCGTGGTCAAAAGGTTATTGTGCGTTAAGTTACAGTGAACACGAAATTGAGACAATCATCAATTATATTAAGAAGCAGAAGGAACATCATAAATCACAAAATTTTATGGATGAAATGAAAAATTTGCTCGGTAATGTAAATGAATATTTAGAGCAAGATCTATAACCTAGGGCGAGTCGCCCTAGGTTCTATAAACTCAGCCACGCTGTGGCTGATAGTTAGAAAAAATGAGAGCCACAGCGTGGCTCGGATTATATAGCCCCACACGGCTCGTGTGGGGTGGATAGCGGAGAAACAATATGCAACCAACCCTTTTCATCGACCGCGACGGCACCCTAATTGACGAACCAAAAACCGATTTTCAAATCGACAGTTTAGAAAAACTCAAATTTGAGCCGAATGTCATTCCGGCTTTGCTCAAGCTCAAACACAAATACCGTTTTGTGATGGTTAGCAATCAGGACGGCTTAGGCACCAGCTCATTTCCGCAAGAGACTTTCGACAAACCACACAATGCAATGATGGAACTATTCCGCTCGCAAGGCATTGAGTTTGATGAAGTACTAATTTGCCCACACAAACCTGAAGACAACTGCGATTGTCGCAAACCTAAAACCAAGTTGTTGCAAAAATACATTGAACGTGAATTGTTCTACCCTGCCACCAGCTTTGTCATCGGCGACCGTGCAACAGACGTTCAGTTAGCAGAAAATCTCGGTATTCGTGCCTTGCAATATCACCCTGAAAAATTAAATTGGGATTTAATTGCGGAAAAACTGCTGGGCGAAGCGGTGACAAACATCGGCGACCGTACACCACGCTATGCGGAAGTGGTACGTAAAACCAAAGAGACCGACATCAAAGTGCAAGTGTGGCTAGACGAAACGGGTGTGAACGACATCAAAACGGGCGTAGGCTTTTTCGACCATATGCTCGACCAAATCGCCACCCACGGCGGTTTTAGAATGAACATTTCGTGCAAAGGCGACCTCTGGATTGACGAACATCACACGGTTGAAGACACCGCCCTTGCGCTCGGCACCGCCTTAAAACAAGCCATCGGCGACAAGCGCGGCATCGCCCGTTTCGGTTTTGTGCTGCCAATGGACGAATGCCAAGCCCAATGCGCAATGGATTTATCCGGCAGACCTTTCATCAAATTCAACGCGGAATTCAAACGCGATAAAGTCGGTGACTTCAGCACCGAATTGACAGAGCATTTCTTCCAATCTATCGCTTTCACGATGCTCGCCACCTTGCACATCAAAGCTTGCGGCTCTAACGATCACCACAAAATCGAAAGCCTGTTTAAAGTCTTCGGCAGGACTTTACGTCAAGCCATTCGCATTGAAGGGAATGAATTGCCAAGCAGTAAAGGAGTATTGTAATGTTGTAGGGGCGAATTACATTCGCCCCAAGGTGCGGTTGGATTTTGCAAAGTTTTGGGAGAATTTGACCGCTTGTTCTATAAATTCAAGAGAAATTAAATGAAAAAACACAAATTAGAAGAATTAAATTGGAACTAAAATGCTCAATAAATTAGATCAATGGCTTATTTATCATCAAACGAATAATCAATTAAGAGGCATACAACGTTTTTGTGTTGAATTTCTATTTTTTGGCTTAAAAGAAGCTAGAGCGTGTTTATTTGCTGGGTTATTTTTTATTGCGATGTTTATGATTCCTAAGGCAGGAATCTGGAATATACCCCGTTACGATTTATTATTAATTTTTGCGTTAGTCGTACAAGCTATTATGTTCTGGACAAAATTAGAAACTCTCGATGAAATAAAATCCATTACCTTATTTCATCTTATTGGTTTTATTTTGGAATATTTTAAAACATCAAGCAGTATACAATCTTGGGCGTATCCTGATTTTGCTTATACTAAAATTGGTGGTGTACCATTATTTACCGGTTTTATGTATGCAGCGGTAGGAAGTTATATTATTCAGGCGTGGCGATTATTTGATTTAAAAATAAAAAGCCATCCACCTTATTGGCTATCAACCTTAGTTGCTATACTGATCTATTTGAATTTTTTTACTCATCATTATATTGGTGACTATCGCTGGTATTTAGCTGCATTTGCAATGGGATTATATGCACGCACTTATGTTTATTTCACCCCTTACGATCACAAGCGAAGAATGCCGCTTTTATTAGCATTTGCATTAATTGGCTTTTTTATTTGGTTAGCTGAAAATATCGGAACGTTTGTTGGCATCTGGCAATATCCAAACCAAATGGGAGCATGGACAACAGTGCATTTAGGAAAATGGGGAGCTTGGTCACTTTTAATTGTGATGACATTTACTATTGTGGCAAATTTAAAACATATTAAAAAAACTATTCGTATTTCAAGAGATTGATTTTGCAAAAATTTGTAGAAATCAGACCGCTTGTAACAAGTAGAAATGATAAGGAAAAAATATGCTCACAACCAATACTTTAACCACCGACATCAAACAAATCATCCTTCAATCCCGCGAAACGGCCATTCGCGCGGTGGATTTCCAGCGGGTGCTGATGTATTGGCATATCGGCAAGCGGATTTTTGAAGAAGAACAGCAAGGGCAAGAACGCGCGGATTATGGCGCTTATTTGATCAAAAAGCTGGCTCAGCAACTTGTGCCTGAATTTGGCAGTGCGTTTTCTTTTCGCCAATTAAATTGGTATCGTCAGTTTTATCGTACTTTTCCAATTGTGAACGCACTGCGTTCACAATTGAACTGGACGCAATATCGTATGTTGCTACGTATTGATGATGCCGATAAACGTGAATTTTATATCGCAGAAAGCGTGAAAAATAACTGGAGTTCGCGTCAGTTGGAGCGGCAGATTTACAGCAATTTGTACGAGCGTTTATTGCTAAGCAATGATAAAGCCAGCGTGCTTGTGGTAGCGAGAAATGAGGCGGTGCCGACTGCTCCTAAGCAGATTATTAAAGATCCGATGGTGTTGGAGTTTTTAGGGTTACGTCGTGAAAGTGCTTATTACGAAAAGGATTTGGAGCAAGCGATCATTACCCATTTGCAAAATTTTCTGTTGGAATTGGGCAACGGCTTTTCTTTTGTGGCACGTCAAAAACGCCTGCATTTAGACGGCGATGAATTTTTTGCCGATTTGGTATTTTACAACCGCTTGCTGCAATGTTTTGTGGTGATTGAAATTAAAACCCACAAACTCACGCACCAAGATTTAGGGCAGTTGCAGATGTATGTGAATTATTTTGATCGTGTGGAAAAACTGCCCCACGAAAATCCGACTATCGGTATTTTGCTCTGCGCCGATAAAAATGATGCGGTAGTCAAATTCAGCTTGCCTGAAAACCAAAAACAGATTTTCGCCAGCCAATATCAGCTTTATTTGCCAACGGAAAAAATGTTATTGGACGAAATGCAAAAAGAGATTGAAAGTTTTGAGCAGAAAGTGGAAGAGCAAAGAGCGGGTTATTTGACACAAAATAAATCGTAGGGGCAAATCATATTTGCCCCAAAACAATTGTAGGAACATCAGGGCGAATGTAATTCGCCCCTACAAATGGATTTTAAAATTTGTACAATGATAATTTAAAGATAGAAAAATAATTAGGAATATAAGATGAATTTAGTCATCATCGACACAGGCTGTGCAAACCTGTCTTCTGTAAAATTTGCATTCGATCGCTTGGGTATTCAAGCGGAAATTAGCCGTGATTTGGCGAAGATTAAATCGGCGGACAAATTACTGTTACCAGGCGTGGGGACGGCGATAGCGGCGATGAAAAATCTGCACGATCGCAAGCTGATTGAAACCATCCAAAACGCTACTCAACCGATACTCGGGATCTGTTTGGGGATGCAGCTAATGACAGAATTTTCCACCGAAGGTAATGTGGAAACCTTGCGCCTAATGAACGGCAAAACGGAGCTAATTCCGAATACTGGTTTGCCGTTGCCGCATATGGGCTGGAACCGTGTGCGTTATGAGGAAGATCATCCGTTGTTTGCCGGCATTGAACAAGACAGCCATTTCTATTTTGTGCATAGTTATGCGGTGCTGCCGAATGAAAACACTATAGCCACGGCAGATTACGGCGTGCCGTTTTCCGCAGCCCTGGGCTGTAAAAATTTTTACGGCGTGCAGTTTCACCCTGAGCGTTCGGGTAAAAATGGGGCGCAGTTATTAAAGAATTTTGTGGAGAATATTTAACCGTAGATCAGGCTTTTACAAGCGGTCAGATTTCACAAATATTTTGCAAATATAGGGCTGGCAAGGCATTTCCCAGACAAGCACATGGTGACTTATTTTTGTGACGTGGATCGAAAAATTCGTTATATCGTCTTGATAGTAGAAATCAACTGGATAAAATAACAGTTATTTACAAGGGAGATGGTATGAACGAGATTAAACTTTTTGAAAACAATCAGATCCGCTCGGTTTGGGACAGTGAAAAAGAGGAATGGTTTTTTAGTGTAGTGGATATTGTGCAAGCCCTTACCGGCAGTAGCAATCCGCGTCGCTATTGGAGTGATTTAAAACGTAAAATTCGTGATGATGAAGGCGGCATTGAACTGTACGAAAAAATCGTACAGTTGAAATTAAAAGCGCCTGACGGAAAAATGCGAGAAACGGATGCTACTGATATGCAAGGCATTTTTCGTATTATCCAATCCGTACCAAGCCCTAAAGCCGAGCCGTTGAAAATGTGGTTGGCGGAAGTCGGGAAAGAGCGAATTGATGAGATTATCGATCCTGAATTAACCATTGATCGTGCGTTGGAAACCTATGTGAAAAAAGGTTATTCCAAAGAATGGATTAACCAACGTTTGCAAGCGATCCAAGTGCGGAAAGAATTGACGGACGCTTGGCAGGATCACGGTGTGGTACAAGGGCGAGAGTTTGCGATTTTAACCAATGAAATTACACAGGCTTGGAGCGGTATGACGACAAGAGAATATAAAGATTTCAAAGGGTTAAATAAAGAAAACCTGCGTGATAATATGTCCACTACGGAATTAGTGCTGAATATGTTGGCGGAGGCTGCTACCAAAGATATTACCCAAATCAGCCATCCGCAGTTTAGAAGAGAACCGAGCCGTGGCAAAACGCGGCGGTAGCGTGGCAAAAGTAGCGAGGGAAAGCTTGGAAAAGGAAACCGGTAAGCCGGTCATCACACAACAAAAAGCGATTGATTTTGCCGATTTGATCAGCAATGTGGCGAAGTTAAATAAAAAATAAAATCGGAACGTATTCAAGCGGTCAGATTTTAGAATAAATTTACAAAGGCACGAGTGAGACGCTCGCGCCAGCAAGATAACAGGAAACACAACATGAAAAAATCCATTATTATCCCCGCCCTTGATTTGATTGACGGTCAAGTGGTGCGGTTGTATCAGGGGGATTATGCGCAGAAAACCTTGTATAGCGATAATCCGGTTGCGCAGTTTCAAGACTACGTGGCACAAGGTGCCGAGCAGTTGCATTTGGTCGATTTAACCGGGGCGAAAGATCCGAGCAAACGTCAAACCAAGCTGATTGGCGACATTATTGCTGCGGTGAAATGCCCTATTCAAGTGGGCGGCGGTATCCGCTCGGAACAAGATGTGGCGGATTTATTAGCGGTTGGGGCAAATCGTGTAGTGATTGGCTCAACAGCGGTGAAAAATCCCGAATTGGTCAAAGGCTGGTTCCGAAAATACGGTGCGGACAAGTTTGTGTTAGCGTTGGACGTGAACATTAACGACCAAGGCGAAAAACAGATCGCCGTGAGCGGTTGGCAGGAAAATAGCGGTGTGTCATTGGAAGCCTTGATTAACGATTTCCGTGAAGTCGGTTTACAATATGTGCTATGCACTGACATTTCTCGCGACGGCACCCTTGCTGGCTCAAATGTGGATTTATATCGCGAAGTATGCGAGGCTTTCCCTGAAGTCAATTTTATTTCTTCCGGCGGTATCGGCTCGTTGGCGGATGTGGACGCGTTGAAAGGCACGGGCGTAGGCGGTGTGATTATCGGGCGTGCGTTGTTGGAAGGTAAATTTAATGTGGCGGAGGCAATTGAATGTTGGCAAAACGGATAATCCCTTGTTTAGACGTGCGTGACGGGCAAGTGGTCAAAGGCGTGCAGTTCCGCAATCATGAAATTATCGGCGACATCGTACCGCTTGCCAAACGCTATGCGGAAGAAGGCGCAGACGAATTGGTTTTCTACGATATTACCGCTTCTTCAGACGGCAGAACGGTGGATAAAAGTTGGGTGGAACGTGTGGCGGAAGTGATCGACATTCCATTCTGCGTGGCGGGCGGGATTAAAACTATTGAGGATGCGGAGCAGATTTTTGCCTTTGGTGCGGATAAAATTTCCATTAATTCGCCCGCACTTGCGGATCCTGAACTGATTACCCACCTTGCAGATCGCTTTGGTGTGCAAGCCATTGTGGTGGGGATTGACAGCTGGTTTGAGAAAGAAACAGGCAAATATTGGGTTAATCAATACACAGGCGATGAAAAACGCACGCGCCAAACCAACTGGCAGTTGCTTGACTGGGTTACTGAAGTGCAAAAACGTGGTGCAGGCGAAATTGTGCTAAATATGATGAACCAAGACGGTGTACGCAACGGTTATGATTTAGTCCAACTGAAAAAAGTGCGTGAAGTCTGCCACGTTCCGCTCATTGCCTCAGGCGGCGCCGGCGAAATGGTGCATTTCCGTGATGCCTTTGTGGACGCAAATGTGGACGGTGCGTTAGCGGCGAGCGTGTTTCATAAGCAGATTATCAATATTGGGGAGTTGAAAGCGTACCTTGGGAAAGAAAATATAGAGGTTCGTATTTAATGATGAATGATTTAAGCATACTTGATATTGATACACTTCTGCCGGCTAAATGGAAAAATTATGGTTCTTGGTTAAGTCCTCAGCATAATCCACCAAAGTCTTATAAAGAACACCCTTTTACCTCAGAAGAAGAATTAATAGCGTGTAAAAAAGATTTCCAAAAATATGTTGGAATTTCTTTAGGTAAGTATATTCGGCTAAAGAGAGTTAATTATTTATTGCAACAAAAAGATCCTAAATTTCAGACCAACTTTATAATTGATTATATAAATACGGAAATCGGAAAAATGGTTGCTGTTTTTTATCAAGAGAAACTTTGCCTATTAGAGTTTCTTGATAGAAAAATGCTTGAAAAAGAACTAATTTCCTTACAGAAAAAATTTAAAGCTAATTTCGTTTGGCAAGTAACCAATTACAGCAAGCAATTACAAGCCGAACTTGATGAATATTTTCAGGGAAAGAGAAAAATATTTAATACGGCACTTAACCCTGTTGGAACTGAATTCCAGCGTAATGTATGGAATATGTTATTAAAAATTCCTTATGGAAAAACGAGTAGCTATAAACAACAAGCCGAATCTATTGGTAATCTAAATGCAATTAGAGCAGTAGCTTCGGCGAATGGTTATAACAAAATTTCAATTTTAATTCCTTGTCATCGGGTAATCGGTAGTGATGGTTCTTTAGTCGGTTACGGCGGAGGAGTTGAACGTAAGCGTTTTTTATTAGAATTGGAAAAATCCTCTATGTAATTATATTCCATCGTTAGTTATCGTAGGGTGCGTGTAAACGTACTATAAAATTTATACGGTGCGTTTACCACGCACCCCAAAGGAAAAATATGCAAAACAAAATTAACTGGCAAAAAGTCGATAACCTCCTCCCCGTTATCGTCCAAAACGCCCAAACTTGCGAAGTCCTAATGCTGGGTTATATGAACCAAGAAGCACTAGAAAAAACATTAGCCGAGAAAAAAGTGACCTTTTTCTCTCGCACCAAACAACGTTTATGGACGAAAGGGGAAACCTCGGGCAATTTTTTAAACGTGGTGGATATGAGCTTGGATTGTGATAACGATACCTTGCTGATTTTAGCCGATCCGATTGGCGAAACCTGTCACACTGGGGCGGAAAGCTGTTTTCATCAGTTTGAAACCCAATCCGAAGGCGATTGGACGTGGTTCAGTAAATTAGAACGTACTCTTGCCGAACGCAAAAACGCCGATCCTGAAAGCTCTTATACGGCAAAACTTTATGCGAAAGGCACGAAGAAAATTGCACAGAAAGTGGGTGAAGAAGGGGTTGAAACCGCACTTGCGGCTATGGCGAAAGATCGTGAAGAACTCGTGGGCGAAGCTGCGGATTTGGTCTATCACCTCACGGTGTTATTGCATAACGAAGGGTTGGCTTGGCAGGATGTGATTGCCAAACTTAAGGAACGCCATCAAGGAATTGGGCTACACCCTGAAGGGTCTCACAAATAAAGAATGGCTGAATTGTCAGCCATTCTTTATTTTTATTTCAGTAAATCTTCATTTTTAGCATGGTTCCATTTACCGCGTTTTTTGTCCATATATTGAAAATGTTCATTGGTAAATGTGCCTTGTGCGCAAGTAATTTTATCGCGGCGACTATTTACTTGTTTCCCTTCTAAAGCCTGATTGAGTGTCGTCGGTCCTGTAAGCGTGAATACTCCGCCCTGAATCCGACGCTGCTCAATATTATCAATAATAATATCTAAGGTATCTTTAAGAAATTGATTGCCTTTTGCACTGGCTAGAAAGAAATTCGTATATTTATCACGACGGGTAATCACCACTTCGGTGTCTTCATCGCGAATAATATCCGACAGACACCAAACTAAATGTCCGTCGATATCCATATAGATTCCGCCCTCGTTATAAAGAGTGAAAATACGCCAAAAATCCGCCTGTGCTGCACCATCGGTTAATAAACTGTAAGCATGAAAAGTACGCTCGTCTGCATGAGCTTTGATATACTCCTCGCGGGCTTCGGTACTGACATAGCGGTAATCGTAACTTTGTGACAACAAACGATTCAGTAAATAATTGCAATAAACCGGCAACGTGACTTTATTACTGTAGTTAGTTTGCCAAATCACAGGGGTAATTTTACTGTTTTGATTAATTTTTCGCTTAGCCGGGCTGAACTCAGGAATGGTAAAACGTTTTTTTGGAAAAAGCGCATGGAATCCATAGCTGGAGATTTTAACAATATTGCCGAGAAGACGAAGCAAACCATTCGAGACTACAATCAGAGATTCATATTTAACTTTTGTCATCTTTATACTCATTGACTCAAAAACATTTTGCTTACTTTATCATTTTCTGGTTGCTTAAAAAAGCAAGCGGACGTTTTTTGCAAATTTTTTGCCAAAAACGACCGCTTGTAAATAGGTTGATTATGCTAACGTCATTTGTCCGGCATAAAGAATAAAGTAACGCAGGCAAAGTACACCGATTAAAGCGGCGGTTGCCAGTAAAACAATAAAACCTTTACGGTGTTTTACTCTTTCGCTTACCAGTTGATTGGCTATCAGAGGGAATAAAATACCGATTGCCACCACACCAATCCAGAAAATACTTCCCCAAAATCCGCTAAGTGCATTAACCGCAGACAACGTTTTCTGACCGCCTCCGAAATATAAACCGACAAAGAAAGCGAACAGCAACAAAATTTCTGTCAGCACCGTCGGTGTTTCAAATTTATGCAAAAAACGGACTTCATCAGAATGGGTTGAGACCTTACCCACAACCAAAATCGCCACTAATAACGCCGCAATACCGGAAGATGTGCCCGAAGCTAAAAATAAAATCGGCAATACTGGGTTATTTAACATCGGATAGCTGATTAACGCTGACAATAGAAAACCAGTATAAGCCCCTAATGCTACCGATAAGAACAGTAAAAACAATTCGATCGCATTAGTCAATTTTGCCGCAATATCGATAAGGCTGAAGACAAATTTTGGGATTATGCGGAATGTTGCCAACCAATCTTTAAAGATTATCGCAAGCCAAATCAGTAATACTGCCATAAATACTTGGAACAGCATTACCCCCATCGACATCACCGAATCAAACTGATAATTAAACATTAAATACCAAAATGTCCACGGACGTGCGAGATGGAAAATAAGTAGAATCAAGCCGATAATCGTTGCACCGGGGGCAAGGATTGCGGTACTACGGATAATCCAACTTTCACTCGGAGAACTCAATTTACCATGACGTTTATATAACACTGCAAGTAAGCTGGTTCCGGCTGAAATTCCCAATAAAAACAAGTAAATGGCAATACTGGAATCCCACACGAGATTTGGAGTTTGGAAAGGAACATAGTCGTTCATCGTCTTGGTTCTCCGTGTTCAAATGGGACATGGTAAAGGTTTGGCTGCGTACCCAGTTCGACTTTGGTACGATAAACCGGTTTCTCTTTAATCGCTTTCGAAATTTCGCTCTGCGGATCGTTTAAATCACCGAAAATCAGAGCTTCCGTCGGGCAACTTTCCACACACGCCGGCTGTTTACCTTGAGCAAGGTTGGTATCACGGCAGAAGTTACATTTATCAGCCGTTTTTTTGACTGGCTCAATATAACGAACACGATACGGACAAACTGCAATACAGTATGAACAGCCGACGCATAAATCAACATGCACATCGACAATACCTGTCTCTTTATCAATAAAAGAGGCACCTGTCGGGCAAACGCTCACACACGGGGCATTGCTACAATGTTGGCACGATTGACGAAAAAACTCGTATTGAACGTTAGGAAATTCGCCATACGGCTGGCTACGAATGATCTCTAAGCGAGAAACGCCTTCGGGAACTTTATTCGTTTCACGACAAGCATCCATACAGGCAGTACAGCCGATACACGCCTGTTCATCGTGTAACATCGCATAACGAATGGTTTTACTTTCTTTCTTCTCAGTTGCAAGAGAGAGCGAGCTTGTGGCAAGCCCTGTGGTACCTGCCACAGCAATTACTGCTCCCGCCCCTGAGATAAAATCTCGACGGGAACAACTCATTTTTGATCCTTAGCTTCTGCTTTTTTGAACGTACCTTTGTGTACTTCCGTATGGCAATCCACACAGAGTTTGACACGTTGTTTAGACTCCATCGCTTTCATCGGCTCTGTTTCAGGGTGAAGTTTGTGGCAATTTATACAAGACATTTTATTTGCATGTACATCATGTGCCCAAAATGTTTCACGCAGTTTATTTGGGTTATGACAAGCAAAACAGACTTGATTTTGCTCTTCTACCGAACGTTCCAATGCCGGATTTTTCGCTTGACCGTGAGCATTAAAACGCATAACGTCTTTCACGCCCTTACGGTGATTTTCAGAAATATTACCGTGGCAGCTTACACAATTTAACGGTTCTCCGTTATTTGGGCTTTTCGTTTCTGCTTGGAAATGTTTTCCTGCATGTTGGAAAGCGGATAAATGCCCATGGCAGTCTACGCAATATTTGTTTGGGTCACGACGTGCGTCTTTTGCAATCGTATCGCCGTCTACATGAGCATAAGGATCAGCCCAAATCGGCTTTGGCGGTGCTGGCATTTCTGCCATGGCGCTTGATGAAATTGCAAAAAAACTCACTAAAACGACCGCTTGTAGGGCGATTGCTCGCCCGACTTTTGAGATGAAATGTTTCATAGTAACCTCAACTTAAGCGTTATTTTGAATCCGCCGGTAATAAGCCTTTTTCTTTTGCTTCTTTTTCCCATTGTGGTACTACGGTGCGTAAGAATTCATCTTTCGCCGCTTTCTCTTTGTCAATGTCGAAACCAATTACTTTTTGCGCTTTCTCTTTGGTTGAAATGTCCGGGAACTCAATCGGAGTTTGAACACCGTGTTTGGTTAAGATCACTGCTAATTTAGTACGAGCATCTGCCGCACGGTCTAAACCGGTACCGATAACGTGCAGAATCACATCGGGTGCGTGCATATGACCACCGTGCCCTGCCGCTGAGTAGTCCCAACGCCATTGAGCATGACGAATATCTTGTAATGCATCCTTCATTTCTTCTTCGGTCGCACCCGCTTCCCATGCTTTTTTCGCTTCAAAGTGTGCTTTCACGATCTGATCTTCTAAGCGAATCATCACATCTTTGATCTGTTTTTTATGCTCTTTCACACGAACCTGTAAGGTCTCTTTGCTTTGCTCATGGCAGGTTTTGCAAGTGTGTTCGAAGTTATCAAACGGATTGCCGATTTTGTGATCGGTATACACTTTACCGTCTTTGGTTTCGACTTTCGGCATGTGGCAATCGATACAGGTCACGCCGTTTTTACCGTGCGTACCCAACGCCCACGTTTCAAAATCAGGGTGTTGAGCTTTTAACATTGGTGCTTTTGATAAGCCGTGAACCCAGTCGGTAAATTTAATGTCATCGTAGTATTTTTCCATACTATCAACATCAATACCGTTATCCCACGGGAAGGTTACGGCTTTCTCTTTACCAGCAAAGTAGTACTCTACGTGACAGTTCGAACATACCGCAGCACGTTTACCGTGTTTGTCTAACGTATCAAATCTCC
Organism: Glaesserella sp.; assembly: GCF_041814905.1. Taxonomy (NCBI): domain Bacteria; kingdom Pseudomonadati; phylum Pseudomonadota; class Gammaproteobacteria; order Pasteurellales; family Pasteurellaceae; genus Glaesserella; species Glaesserella sp. Next base: position 27,966 of record NZ_JBGXYA010000007.1, read on the forward strand.
AGCCAATCGTTTCTAAGGCACGTAAAACATGCGGACGGGCTACACGTAATGCCGCTTTGCCGTCTTTAAATTCTTGAGAAGTGGTATCGTGACAGTCTGCACAGCCGATTGGATTAACCATTTCCGAGCCGTATTTTGCCCATTTTGCATCAAAATAGCCGAGTTCGCCTTTTTCAGCGATCATGCGAGGAACGTCGGGACCTTTACATGCCCAACACGCCATCGGTTGAGGACCGGCATCCGGTTCCATCGGTGCGCCCGTACGTAAAATATTACGCACATCGGCAATTGCATAGAAGTGACCACGAGGTTTGTTATAATCTTTTGAGAAAGCATAGCCCGTCCAAAGAATCACGAGACGGGGATCTTCCTCTAAAGCGCTGGTAATCTCTTTAGACTCCGCTGTCGCAGCCCAAGATTGATATTGAAGCGGATAGAGTTCTGCAAACTTATGGTTTGCAGATTCAATTTTCACATCCGGCTTTGGACCTTCAAAAACTTTCGCTTCACCGGCCCAAGCAGATTGTGCAAACCCTAGCATCGCAACTATACCGAATGCCAAACTACCTTTTAATGTTTTGCTTACTCGTCTCACGAGAGCCTCCCCCACATAAAAACGTTGAAAATGAGAATATTTCTTATTAAAAATCAATAAGATAAATTAAAGTATACGAAGGCGAGAATAATCAAAAGCAAACTATTTTTCTAGGGTATTTGCATCATTGTTTGAACTATATCAAATTTCAGATTTATTATTTGTGGCGAAGAAATTGAACTAAATGAAAAACCACAATTTTGATTGTTTTTCATATTGCGGAAAGAAACTGGGGGCTCTTCTTTAATTGCAACCAAGGGTCAACAAGCGGTCAGTTTTACCGAATAATTTGCAAATTATTCAACAATACCGACCGCTTGTAGCCGTATTAATAGCCTGATTTTAGGTAGTTCAAAAACCTATTCAACCCAATTTATAATTTCTTCCAATGGTTTACGATATTTGGATTTGATCTCCTTGGCACGGTAGCCGAAAGTCACCATCACCGACACGCCCCATTCATGAGGATCAAATGCGCCCGATTCAGCAAGGATACGATTGACTTCATCATAATCAAAACCTTCAATCGGGCAACTGTCGATACCGATTAATGCGGCTCCCGTCATCATATTACCTAAGGCGATGTAGGTTTGCTTACTTGTCCAGTCGAATAAAGTACGTTCACTGTCAAGAATCTTCATATCCTGCTCTTGAAAAGTTTTGTAACGTGCAATCGTTTTTTCCATCTGCTCTGCCGTCAGCCCGCGTTTTTCCAAACCGTTACGAAAAAACGCCGAATCGTAACGGGCATTTTTCTTGGCTAAAATCACCACAAGATAACTTGCATCATCCAGCTGCGTAGCCGCGCCCCAACTAACCGATTTGAGCGTTTCGCGTAGCGTTGGATTTTGTACCACTAAAAATTGCCAAGGCTCAGAACCGACCGAGCTTGGCGATAAGCGCGCCAATTCAAGAATATAATCAAAGTCCTCACGGCTGACTTTTTTCAACGGATCGTAACGGCGGGTTGCCGCACGAAAGCGAAAAGCCTCAAGCACTTGTTGTTTGGTTATCGCAGCCGTCATTTCTTCTTTAGCATTAACGGAAAACGGCAAATCGTTTTTTACGTAGATTCCCTTACTGGTGAGATAAAATTGACCACCGGCTACATAATGCAGATTTTTTAATTCATCGCCGACTTCATCAAATTGCCAATGACCGTCACGAAAGACGCGATCATCCGCAAAAGCCGCCAACACTTCACCGATAAATAAATCATGAGCTTGGTGATTATGCGGTTCGGGAATCAACTTACATAAAATATACGCGGAGCAACCTTTCACTAGCGGAATATCAAAACCGTCTTGATAAAACAGCGCAATACCATTTTCACTGATTTTATTCGGATTGTCTTTACGGCTCTCGCCCATGGCAATGACCGTTTTTGCTTGATGAGCAAACGGCACCTGTAACGCGAAGTAGCCGCTAGCTTCCACTAAACTGCGCGTATATGCGCTTTTATCCAATACCACGGTAACTTTCGGCTTCGGATAGAAATCCAATGCACAAGACCACGCTACCGACATCACATTTTCAATCCCATTGCTTTTTGCCGACACCATCACTGTCGGTCCATGATTAAGTAAACGATAAAACTTTTCTAAAGGTACGGTTTGTAATGCCATGCTAATGCCCTCTTGCTAGTCGAATCATGAAATTAATGGTTATGTTAGCAAACTTTTTCTATCAGCTTGTAAATTTTACTTTTGTTTATAAGACTATCGTTGTTAATAAATTTTGTTTATTTACACCGTAGAAAGCCAAGATAGTTCAAGCCAGTTTTTTACTTTGCCATCTTTTTCGCCCGGACTTATAATCCTTGCAATGACGGAGAATAGTGATGAAAAAGAATCTTACTTTTTATTTAATCAGGCACGGACGTACCGTTTGGAATGAACAAGGATTATTGCAAGGTCACGGCGATTCCCCCTTAACCGAACAAGGTATTCAAGGGGCAAAACTTGCTGGTGAAGCGTTGAGAGAAGTTCCTTTTGTGGCGGCTTATTCCAGTATTTTGCAGCGGACTATCGACACCGCCAAGCACATTATCGGGGAAAGGTACGTCCCTCTTTTTCAACATCAAGGCTTAAACGAACAATACTTCGGTTTATGGGAAGGTATCGTTATCGACACCATTCGGCATACCGAAACATATCGTCAAATTCAGCACGATCCTGCCAATTACACCGCAGAAATCAATCAAGGTGAAACCTACGACAAACTTGCCGATCGAGCCATGGGCGCAGTACGGGATATTATCCAAATTCACGACAAGGGTAATATTTTGTTAGTGTCACACGGGCACACATTACGTTTATTATTGGCAATGTTCGCCGGTTCGACATGGCAGAATCACCGTGAAAACCCATTGATTCCAAGCCTGTTAAATACCGCCATCAATGTGGTGCGTTATGAACAAAAAGAGGATGAAGAAAACGGACGTTTTATTATCGAAAAGCTGAATGACGCAGCGCACTTACAGAAATAAACCTTTTTTGCAAATTATTGGTCAAAAGTGACCGCTTGTCAGTCGTCTTTCGATGTTAAATTTGACGACATTGAAGAATGATAAATGAAATATTGACTGATTTCGTCTGATGAAATGGTGCCCGAGGCCAGACTTGAACTGGCACGCCCCGAAAGGCGAGGGATTTTAAATCCCTTGCGTCTACCGATTCCGCCACTCGGGCACGACGCATAAAAAAATGGAGCGGGAAACGAGGCTCGAACTCGCGACCCCGACCTTGGCAAGGTCGTGCTCTACCAACTGAGCTATTCCCGCTTATTTGTTAGATTTATTTGTTAATGGTGCCCGAGGCCAGACTTGAACTGGCACGCCCCGAAA
>NZ_JBGXYA010000008.1:0-9388 GCF_041814905.1 Glaesserella sp.
ATCTTGCTCGGTCGTATAAACAAGCAAGTAGATGAAATCTTGATTTGCCGTTGGGGTGAGGCTGAGTTCCGCTTGATATTGTGCCGGACTTAAACCGCGTTCTTCGCTGAATTTAAATTGGGAAGACGGATAAGTCATCGCCGGGTTAAATTGTGCATCTAAAATCAATGCGTTCGGGACGAATACCGTATTATCTTTTTGTACCGGGCTTGTGATGTCGAGTTTAATCGTACCTTGATTGGCGGGGATTTTGTATGCCACAACCGAACCGCTTGCGCCCGCTAATTTGTTCGCGAGTGTTGCCACATTCGTCTCATTATTTTGTGAAAGCGTAATATCTTGCCATTGAATTTTGGCTAATTCCGCTTTTGTCGGTTGTAATGGTGCGGCAGCAAGTTGTGATGCGAGAAATAGGCCCGAAAGGAAAAGGGCAATGTTGGTTTTCATAAATCCTCCGAGAGTGAATAATGGGGGTAATCTAATAAAATTCCCTCCCCCGTTTACGGGGGAGGGGTAGGGAGGGGGATAAAATTGTAAAATTTTAGTGAAAAGTCACCGCTTGTATTCCCCTCCCCCTAGCCCCCTCCCGTAAACGGGAGGGGGAACTTACTTATTACCACCAAGCTTCAAATTGAACGCCGCCGATAAACTCGCCGTCTTTCGCTTTATAACCGGCGTTTGTACGGTTTGCGGTGTTGAATTTGTCGTTCCAGTGAGCGTATGTACCGAATACACGGATTGCTGGTCTTGCCCAAATGCTTGAGCCGGCTTGCCATTGTTGGGCAATGGTGTATTTCGCTAAGTTGTTTTTCTTACCTGTCGCTTGATCTTTGATCACATCGTAGCCGACTTCCGCAAGGGTACTCATGGTTTCAGTCCATTTATACATTGGACGGATACCTGCGGAGTACCATGTTTTGCCTTGGTTGTTATCTAAGTCTGTTTTTTCATAGATTAAGGCATACATCACTTCTACTTTGTCGCTGGCTTGAACTACACCTTGGTTGATTAAGCGGAGCATATGACCGCGGTTGCTGGCTAAAGAACCTTGTGCATGACCGTTATTCCAAGAAGTCATGGAGTCTTTCGCATATTGTGCGGTAAATTTATTGAAACCGCCGAAGAAGTTACCTTGAGTATATTCTGCGGTAATCATGTAACCGTTTTTGGTTGCATCGTTATTGACATAAGCCGAATCGTCTTTTTTGTGAGCGTTAGCGTAGTCAAAACCAAGTTCTAATGAACCGTCTTTCCAAAGCTCAATGCCTGCTAAACGAACATCAAAAATATCGTTGTATACATCTTTATCTACTGAACGATCGCTCTTATAGCTTTTGGTTGCATAATCGTAGTAATAAGAGAATGCACCGCCCGCTTCCGTATCACGTGTTACTGCTAAAGAAAGTTTACCAAAGCCTAAATCAATGTTTTCAACCCCTGCACCCGGACCTGAAATATCCCAGTAGTAGAAGTCGTTCATATGAACATCATGACGTTGGTAGAAACGTTTACCAGCCCATAAAGTTGCACCTGGTAAGCTGTCTGCAAAGTTTTTGAATTGTACGTTTAATTCACGTAATGCCGGGCTTGTTTCTGTCCAGTCATTGTTGTGTAACGTACCACCATAAGCTACGTTGGTATCGAAATAAATTGATTTTTCGCCCGATTTATATAATTCTTGACCAAGTTTTAACTCAGCGTAAGTGTCTGATTCATTACCTAAACGATATTTTGAACCGCCGCCGTTTACGGTAAAGGCAGATTGTTCACCGCCGCCTGATGTCCAGCCGATGCCTGAACGGGCATAGCCGTGGAAATCGACCGCAAACGCAGAAGTTGAAAGTAATGCACCTGAAATAAGGGTTGCTAGCAAGCTTTTATTGATATTCATAGGAAACTCCTTAAACTTTTTAAAATAGAGACTTTTGAGCGAACTCATACGTCCTGAGGTTTTACATTATGAAAAAAATCGTTATACGCCTTGTTCTTTAAACAAGCGTTTGCACGCGGTGCCGTCTTCTTTAAATAAATGGCAACGGTTCGGATTAATACCGACGGACAGTTCGTCTCCTTCCTTCACTAAAACGATGTCATTTTGGCGATAAACCAAACTTTGTTTAATCGGAGGCATTTCGATGTAAACTTGAGTTTCATTCCCCAATTGTTCGACGACTTTCACCGTGCCTTTGATACAAACTTCGCTTTGATCGCAAGGCAGCAGATGTTCCGGACGGATACCTAACGATAGGTTATCGCCTACTTTTACGCCTTTTCCTTCTACCGGCACCCAGAAATTCAGATGCGCCGAATCCGGTAATTCGATTTTTACCGCATCTTGGCGGACTTCGACGACACGGACAGGGATAAAATTCATTTTTGGTGAGCCGATAAAACCAGCAACAAAACGGTTTGCTGGGTAGTGATACAACTCCAACGGCTTACCGATTTGTGCAACGTTGGTTGCAATTTGCGTGTTATTACCGAGTGCTTGTAGTACCACGATTTTATCCGCCAAAGTCATGGCTTCGACTTGGTCGTGGGTTACGTAAATCATGGTTCTGCCTAATTTTTTGTGCAGTTTGGAAATTTCGACACGCATTTGTACACGCAATGCCGCATCCAGGTTAGAGAGCGGTTCGTCCAATAAAAATACTTCAGGTTGGGAAACGAGGGTACGGCCAATCGCTACACGTTGACGCTGACCGCCGGAAAGTTCTTTCGGTTTACGTTGCAGTAAGTGCGCAAGCTGCAAAACTTCAGCAACTTGATTAACCCGTTGCTCAATTTCCGCTTTGGATTTACCGGCAAGTTTTAAGCCGAAAGACATGTTTTCCGCCACATTTAAATGCGGATAGAGGGCGTAAGATTGGAACACCATACCGATGTTGCGTTTGGCAGGCGGAACGTCATTCATGCGTTGTTCACCGATATATAAATCGCCGGAAGTGATGTCTTCCAGACCTGCAATCATTCTTAATACGGTTGACTTTCCACAGCCTGACGGACCGACAAAAACAACAAATTCACCTTCCTGAATATCTAAGTTAATATCACGTGAAATATGTACATCACCATATGATTTATTGACACCAACGAGCCTTACATTTGCCATTCTGAACTATCCTCTACCTGACTGTTTTTGAATGCCGTTAAGCTTAATCATCCGTCACACGGTTGAAATCATACTTTCGAAAAAATTTTCAGCATTTACAAAAAATTTTTTTTGCTTTCGTTTTGGCATGAAGTGTGACGCAGATCACAATTTACCCACTCTTTTTTGTGAGTAAGCTCACAATTTTCAGCAGAGAGATGTAAAGTGTGAAGTAGATCACTAAATAAATCCTGAGGGGGGAGATGGGGGGAGGATGAACTCAAAAATGAAATCCTTCACTATGTCGCCGACAACATTCTATCCCAACTAATATGAGGAAAATTCTATGAAAAAACTAACAAAAACCGCTCTTATCGTTCTAGCCGGCGTATGTTTAGCGCAAGGTGTTAATGCTAAATTGGTAGAAGGACAATTAAATATTTGGATTAATGCGGATAAAGGTTATAACGGCTTAGCGGAAGTCGGTAAAAAATTCGAAGCCGAAACCGGCGTTAAAGTCATTGTTGAGCACCCGAGCAAATTAGAAGAATTATTTCCGCAGGTAGCGTCAACAGGCGACGGTCCGGATATCATTATTTTCGCTCACGACCGTATGGGCGGCTATGCACAATCCGGTTTATTGGCGGAAGTACAGCCAAGCGCAGAATTTAAAGCAAAATTATCGGATATCGGTTGGGAGGCGACCAAATATAACGGTAAACAAATTGCTTATCCTATCGCTATCGAAGCGCTCTCTTTGATTTATAACAAAGACTTAGTACCGACCCCGCCGAAAACTTGGGAAGAAATTGAGAAGTTAGACAAGGATCTGAAAGCGAAAGGTAAAAATGCGATCATGTGGAACCTTGCCGAACCGTATTTCACTTGGCCGATCATCTCTTCTCAAGGCGCTTATGCGTTTAAAGTGACACCAAACGGTTATGACGTGAAAGATGTCGGCGTAAACAATGAAGCGGCACAAAAAGGCTTACAGTTCGTCGTGGATCTTGTGAAAAAGAAAGTCATTAATGCCGACACCGATTATTCCGTTGCGGAAGCATCGTTCAATAAAGGTAATACCGCAATGACGATTAACGGCCCTTGGGCGTGGGCAAATATTGAGAAAAGCGGCATTAACTACGGCGTAGCCGTATTACCGACATTAAACGGTCATGCCGGTAAACCTTTCGTCGGGGTATTGAGTGCGGCGGTGAATGCTTCAAGCCCGAACAAAGATTTGGCGAAAGAGTTCTTGGAAAATCATTTATTAACCGACGCCGGCTTGGATACGGTCAATAAAGATACGCCGTTAGGTGCGGTTGCGCTTAAGAGCTACCAAGAAAAATTAGCCGCAGACCCGCGTATTGCCGCCACGATGGCGAATGCGGAACACGGTGAGATTATGCCGAATATCCCGCAAATGAGCCGTTTCTGGTATTCGGAAAAAGCAGCAATCGATAATGCCGTATCCGGTCGTCAATCCGTGAAAGCAGCACTGGATGAAGCACAAGCGAAGATTGAGAAAGAGTAATATTTTTTAATTGTAGGGGTGGGGTTTATCCCCACCCGGTAAAATATTTATATCATTTCGGGCGGGGATAAACCCCGCCCCTACGAATGCTTACACAAGCGGTCACTTTCTTATAATGTTTTGCAATTTCCTCTTCGTAGTTCTCAAACAAGGAAACTAAAATGCTAACCTCAACTCACACCTCTATTTCACCTATTCAGCTTTGGGGTAAACGGGCGCTTGTCGGCTTGCTTTACCTTGTTGCTTTTTATTTGGTATTTACCATCTATTTGCAGGGTGAAATTTTATTTGCGTTATTGACCTTAGTCGTCGTGACTTCCGGTATTTTTGTCTTTAGTTCGGAACGGGCTTATCGTTGGCGTTATCTCTTCCCGGGCGTTTCCGCATTAGGTATTTTTGTGGTCTTCCCGCTTGTTTGTACTGTCGTGATCGCCTTTACCAATTACAGCGGTTCAAACCAACTTGCTTTTGAGCGTGTGGTCAGCCAACTGCAAAGCCAACGCTATTTTTCGGGCGAACGTTACGATTTCAAATTACTTGAAACGCCGAACAGTCAATATCAATTAGTCCTTGAAAATAAAAATTTGCAAAAAACTTACCTTTCCGCACCGCTTGCATTAAGCGAATTGAAAGGGGAAATCAAATTGGAAGAAGCAGCGGCGTTACCTGAAGGCAATGTCGCCCCGCTTAGAATTGTCACTCAAAACCGCCAACAGCTTCAAAGCCTTAATGCGGTTTTACCGAGCAACGAAATGCTCACTATGAGCTCGCTCCGTCAATTTTCCCAACAAAGCAGCCGTTTCAGTTTTGATCCGGAAAGTCAAATTTTAACCAATCACGAGACGAACGAGCGTTATAAACCGAACAATGACGTCGGTTTCTTCGAGCAGATTGATGACCAAGGTAACTTCACCGGTAAACGGGTTGAGCCGGGTTATACGGTCACAATCGGCTGGCAAAATTTCGTCAAAATTTTAACGGACGAAGGGGTACAAAAACCGTTTATCCAAATCTTTATCTGGACGGTGACGTTTGCGTTCTTAACCGTGGTCTTTACGACGTTGCTCGGTATGATTTTTGCGTCATTAGTCCAATGGGAGCCGTTAAAAGGCAAAGCGGTGTACCGTTTATTACTTATCCTACCGTATGCCGTGCCGGGTTTTATTTCCATCCTTGTATTTAAAGGGTTGTTCAACCAAAGCTTCGGGGAAATCAACTTAATTTTAGATAATCTGTTCGGTATTCGCCCGGAATGGTTTAATGATCCGTTCTTAGCCAAAACGATGTTGCTGATTGTGAATACTTGGTTGGGTTATCCGTACATGATGATCGTTTGCATGGGCTTATTGAAAGCGATTCCGCACGATTTATATGAAGCCTCCGCCATTGACGGTGCAACGGTATGGCAAAACTTCACCCGTATCACGATGCCGCAGCTGATTAAACCGCTGATGCCGTTGATGATTGCCAGCTTTGCGTTTAACTTCAATAACTTTGTTCTGATTCAGTTGTTAACCCAAGGTCGTCCGTCCATGATCGGCACCAGTACACCGGCAGGTTATACCGACTTGTTAGTGAGCTATACCTATCGTATCGCCTTTGAAGGCAGCGGTACGCAAGACTTCGGTTTAGCAGCGGCAATTGCCGTGATCATTTTCTTACTCGTGAGCGGATTGGCGTTGTTCCAAATTCGTTTGACGAAGTTGCAGCAGGATTAAAAAAGTATGAAAAGCAAGTAATTGACTTCGATCTACCCCCTCTTTGCTAAAGAGGGGGACTAGTTAGATGATAAAATCTATAACTTATAAGGAATTTCTTATGGCTATCGTTCAACCTAAATCAATGAAAGCGCGCTTATTTGCAACGCATTTCTTTCTCATCACATTCTGTGCGTTGATTATGTTCCCCCTATTGATGATCTTAGGGATCTCGCTTCGCCCGGGTAACTTGGCATTAGGGGAAATTATTCCCAGTGAAATTTCCCTTGAACACTGGAAGTTGGCGTTAGGTTTCAGCGTCACGAATCCGGACGGGACGGTCACACCGCCACCGTTCCCGGTATTGTTGTGGTTATGGAACTCAGTCAAGGTGGCGGGAGTCACGGCGATTATCACGCTTGCTCTTTCCACGACGGCGGCGTATGCCTTTGCACGTTTACGTTTTGCCGGTAAATCCATGTTGTTACAAAGTATGTTGATTTTCCAAATGTTCCCGGCAGTGCTTTCACTTGTGGCGTTGTATGCGTTATTTGACCGTTTAGGGGCATATGTGCCTTTCTTAGGTTTAAACACGCACGGCGGTTTGATCTTCGCTTACCTTGGTGGTATCGCAATGCACGTTTGGACAATCAAAGGTTACTTTGAAACCATCGATAAATCATTGGAAGAAGCCGCCGCACTTGACGGCGCAACACCATGGCAGACGTTCCGTTTGATTTTATTACCATTGTCCGTCCCGATTTTAGCGGTGGTCTTTATCCTTGCCTTTATCTCGGCGATTATTGAAGTGCCGGTCGCTTCCCTCTTGTTACGTGACGTCAGTAACTACACCTTGGCGGTGGGTATGCAACAATATCTGCACCCGCAAAACTATCTGTGGGGTGACTTTGCGGCGGCGGCAATCTTATCCGCGATTCCGATCACTGTGGTCTTTATCATCGCACAACGCTGGTTAGTCGGCGGATTAACGGCTGGTGGGGTGAAAGGGTAATTTGATAAATGAAACATTTTCGCTTTTGCTTCGATTCAGTTCCCCCTCTTTGCTAAAGAGGGGAGTTTGATCGGAGGAAATATCCAATTAACGACAAATTAGAGAATAATAACAGTGAAACAAAATCACCCATTTTTAAATCGTTACTTCGTGGATGAACACGGTCGCCGTGTTTACGCCCAACCGTCCGTTTACGGCAAAGTGGCCAAATTACTCGGTTTGCAAAAAAGTCGCAAAATCCTACCGCTTGTTAAAGTGGTCAAACAAGGCGAGCAAGTCTTTATTCCGCTTTTTGTGGCGGATAAAACCCAGACCATTCACGCAAATTGGACATTAACCCTTGAAAGCGGTGAGATTTTAACGGGAAAATGCAAACGTAATAGCATTGATCTGCCTCGTGATTTACCCCTTGGTTATCATCAATTAAGTCTAAACGGCACAACCGCAGAATGTCGCATTATCATTACCCCTGAGCGGGCATACCAACCGAAAGAACTTGCAGAGCATAAAAAATTATGGGGGGCGATTTTACAGCTTTATACCCTACGTTCAGAGCAAAACTGGGGGATTGGCGATTTCGGCGATTTAGCGGAATTTTTAACGAAATTAGCGGAAAAAGGCGGTGATTTTGTCGGTTTAAATCCAATTCATTCGTTATTCCCAGCCAATCCTGAAGGGGCAAGCCCATACAGCCCGTCTTCTCGTTTATGGCAAAACGTTATTTATATTGATGTTGGTGCGATTGACGCTTTCCGACAAAGCCGTGAAGCTCAAACTTGGTTTAATTCAGCGGATATTCAACGCCAATTAAACGAAGCTCGCCAAAAAGATTATGTCGATTATTCGCAGGTGATGCAGTTAAAACTGCAAGGTTTGCATTTGGCATTCGATCAATTTAAACAACAAGATCAAACTGAGTTCGAGCAATTTATCGCCGAAAACGGCGAAGCCTTAAAAGTTCAAGGTACTTTTGACGCTTTACACCAATGGCTGTCTTCTCAATTCAGCGAACAATGGGGCTGGAACTGCTGGGACGCAAAATATCAAGATTATCACACCGCTTGCGTGCAACAATTCCAACAAGAACAGAGCGATTTAGTCCGTTTCTATATGTGGTTGCAATTTGTGGCACAACAACAGCTCAAAGCCTGTAATGAGCTGGCAAAACAACTCGGTATGCCGATTGGCTTCTATCGTGATTTAGCCGTTGGTGTGGCGGATAACGGAGCGGAAACGTGGGCGGATAAAGATCTGTTCGTGTTAGGCGCATCGGTGGGCGCACCACCGGATATTATGGCACCGCAAGGGCAAAACTGGGGATTATCGCCAATGCACCCTGAAGTGTTGCAAGAACGTGGCTATCAGCCGTTTGTCGATTTATTGCGTGCCAATATGAAAGATTGTGGCGCATTGCGTATCGACCATATTCTCGGCTTTGCTCGTTTATGGTGGGTATCGAAAGGCGACTCGGCGAAAAACGGCGCTTATGTGAAATATCCGTTGGAAGATTTACTTTCAATCTTAGCTCTTGAAAGCCAACGTCACCAATGTTTAATCATTGCCGAGGCGTTAGGAACAGTGCCGAAAGGCATGTTGGAAACCCTTGAAAACAAAGGCATTTTAGCCTACAACATTTTCTATTTTGAGTACGATCACCAAGGTAGCAAACCGTTGGCGAACTACCCGTATCAAGCCATGACGACGTTAAGTACCCATGATTTACCGACGGTAAAAGGGTATTGGCAAAGCTATGATTTTGATTTAGGGCAACAATTCGGGGTGTACCCGAATCCGCAAGTATTGGATATGCTAAAACGTACCCGCCTACGTAATAAAGCAGAAATCCGTAAAGCGGTAGAAAATAGCGGACAAGTGTTAGATGCCGACAGCGATAATGTCAGCCAACGTTTCAATCATCAATTACAAAGTTATGTGGCGGATACGAACAGTGTACTATTCGGCTCCCAACCGGAAGATTGGTTGAATATGTTAGAACCGGTGAATATTCCCGGTACCAGTACCGAATATCCGAACTGGCGTCGCAAGTTGAGTACGAC
>NZ_JBGXYA010000009.1:0-82735 GCF_041814905.1 Glaesserella sp.
ACTTCAGGATGTCCTTCGTGTCCGATCAAAATTGCTTTTGTTCCTTTACGGCTGGCTCTCGCCACCTGCATATGGACTTTAGTCACAAGCGGGCAGGTCGCATCAAACACTTTTAATTCACGACGTTTGGCTTCTTGACGTACGGCTTGCGAGACACCGTGAGCGGAGAAAATCACAATCGCACCGTCCGGCACCTCATCCAGCTCTTCGACGAAAACCGCCCCCTTAGCTTTTAAACCGTCGACGACGAAGCGGTTATGCACCACTTCATGACGTACATAAATCGGTGCACCGTGAATTTCCAACGCAAGTTCTACGATTGAAATCGCGCGGTCTACCCCCGCACAAAAGCCCCTCGGATTGGCTAAAATAATGTTCATTTAATCACTCTTTTTTACTTTTACGATGTTCTAACACGGAGTCTAAAATCAGTAATCCGGCTCCCACGACAATACCGATATCGGCAATGTTAAACACCGGATAATGATAAATATCCCAATAAAAATCTAAAAAATCAACGACATAACCGTGATATGCCCGATCAACGGCATTCCCTATTGCGCCACCGATAATTAAGGCATAAGCTGCGTTTTGCAATTTAAGTTCGGCATTATTTTTAAACAGCATCACCACGAGCGCAATCGAAATCACGATAGCTAACCCTAAGAAGAAATACTTTTGCCAACCGGCGTGATCCGCCAAAAAGCTAAATGCCGCACCGTAATTTCGTACATAAGTGAGGTTAAAAATCGGCAGTATATTGACACTTTCATACAACTCAAACCGTTGTACCACAATATATTTGGTCCATAAATCCACGACCAGCACGACAGCACTCAGCCATAACCACGGCAAACCTGTTTTTTTCATGTGTTTCCTTTTATCTTATTTAAAAAAGAGGTAAAGTTTCTTTCAATCCGCTCTCCCGCTTTATTAACGTGGGGGAACTTAAATGGCTTCTTCGTTCTCTTCGCCCGTACGGATACGGATCACACGTTCCACGTCGTACACAAAAATTTTACCGTCGCCGATTTTACCCGTTTGAGCGGTGTCGATAATCGCTTCAATGCATTCATCCACCTGTTCGTCCGTGACGATAATTTCTAGCTTCACTTTCGGCAGAAAATCGATGGCATACTCCGCCCCGCGATAAAGTTCCGTATGCCCTTTTTGGCGACCGAAGCCTTTGACCTCGGTGACGGTCATCCCCTGAATACCGACATCCGTTAATGCTTCACGGACATCATCTAATTTAAATGGTTTAATAACAGCTTCAATTTTTTTCATCTTTTCTTCCTACAACTAAGCTAAATAAATCATCGGGATATCGTTATCCAAATCCTCAACCGAGACGGCGTCTTTTAATCCGTTGATGAGGGATAAAATAAGGCTGTCCGCATTTTCAATGCGCTCTGTCGGAATAGCTAAGAAATTGGTATCGGCGGCATGTGTATCAAGTTCATTAAACGGCATTGATTGATAAAAATTTTGCTGTTGGTATCGAAGCGATACCGCCCAAACGACACGGTAGTTCTCTTGTTTTAACAAATGCAATACCTCGTCGCAAGTATCATACTGAAATTCGACAAAAATATACGGGCGGAAACGCCGAATAGTATTTACCGCCCCTTTCAGTACGTTAGCGTCAAACCCTTCGGTATCAATTTTCAATAAATCGAGGGAATCTAACCGCTTGATCGGGGCAAAGTCATCCAATGCAATAATATCAATTTCTTCTTTTGAGACATTACCGATAAACGGATATTCCGTGCTGAAGCCTTTATCAATCGAAAAACTGCCATAATTCCACGGTTGAGCGTAATCGCTGCTTTCAATCCAAGCCTTACCGTTTTGTTCACTGACTCCCTGTCGATAACTTTCCACATTGACCAAATCATTCAGCGCTAAATTACAACATAAAAGTTGATAAATAATGCGCTGAGGTTCAAAGCACAGTACCTTCCCCGCAGGAACGGCTTTTGCCAACGGAACCGTATGCATGCCGATGTTGGCACCGACTTCGATGACCGTCGAATGCGGTTGAAGGAGTTGACGGAGAAGTCGCACTTCGGTTTCCGCCCATTCTCCGTAATGTGCGGCTCTCTCGCTAATCATATCGCCTTTGATGAGGTTAAATTTGCCCCAACGAAGATCTTTCAAATAGGTTTTCATCTTATCTTCTCGCCGCTTTCGGTCGAAAACTCTCACAAATTTCAGGGTGAGTGTCGATATAAATGTCGCTTAACAGCTGTAAACAGTAAGGAACAGCGCTGAAAATACCGCGAACAAGTACGTTTCCGTGTTGATCTTTTACGCCTTCTAAGGTTTCTCTAATCGCCTTAGGCTGCCCCGGTAAATTTAAGATGAGCGAGTCGTGGCGAATCACACCGACTTGGCGGGAAAGAATGGCCGTCGGCACAAAGTGCAGGCTGACTTGTCGCATCTGTTCACCGAAACCGGGCATTTCACGGTGAGCGACGGCAAGGGTGGCATCGGGGGTGACATCACGTTTTGCCGGACCTGTCCCACCGGTCGTGAGAACAAGATGGCAAGCGCATTGATCGACGAGTTCAATCAGTGTTTGTTCAATCATCGCTTGTTCATCGGGAATGAGACGGGTTTCAAGCTCGAAAGGCTCAATCAACGCAGATTGTAACCAAGCCTGAAGCTCAGGAATACCTTGATCGGCATAAACACCGGAAGAAGCGCGATCGGATATGGAAACCAAACCGATTTTGAGGATTTCTTTACTTAAACAAGCGGTCATTTTCATTCTCTTTTTTGCAAAAATTAACTACGTGTTATTCTACCGTGCTAACTTCTTTTTCCAAAGTTTTAATCTTAAAGAAGAAATAATAATATTGATAAACAATAACGAGTGCTAACGTGAGTCTGCCCCATACGCTCGGCATGGTAATAAAGGCAACAATGCAGAAGGGCGCAGCAAAAGCCAAAATACTGATTTTCTGCTTCATCGTCATTGAGCGGGTGCGGTCGTACTCTTTAAGGTATTTATCGTAAATTTTAGTGCCCATGAACCAATGTTGAATGCGTTCGGATCCTTTGCCAAAGCAATAAAGCGCCAGCAATAAAAAGGGCGTAGTCGGCAAGCCGGGAAGTACAACCCCGATTAAACCTAACATTACACTGGCAAAACCTAAAAAAAGATAAATCGCTTTCATGTATGTAATTGAGAATAAATCGCATATTCGGATAATAGCGCATCGAGGATTTTTTTCAATGGATTACTCTTGGCTCCACTCCAGATTTAGCGGCAGAATTCCACGATGTTGTTCGGCTAAACACTTTTGCAAAGTGAGCATCTGTTGACAAATGTTCTCTGTCACGGTATTTGCCTCCGCTAAATGTGCTTTTGTCACGCCCTCGCGTATTTTGCCGAATAAAATGGTATCCAATAAATATTCTGCATGCATCCCTTCTCGACAGAAATGAAGTACGCCGTCGTCCTGAAAAGCGGTAGCTACTTGGGCGATTCTGGTGGTTGCAATGGCTAAGGCGCCGTCCTCTCCGCCAAATTTTCGGAATAGCTGATTTTGCGGAAATCCGCCACAGGCAAGAAAAAAATGGCGTCGGAAAACGACATTGCCGCCGCAAGTCATCCGCATATGTTGCCATGCATATTCAAAATTGGGATGAGTGCGATAACGTTCGGCGAGGTCAACAGGATTGAGCGCTAGTCGTACTACAGCGGTTTCGGGGCGAAATCGGAAAATTCCCTCCGCAACTTGCAGTGCGTTTGGTTGATAGGCATCGTCAGCATCTAAAAATGCAATAAATTCCGCTTCACTTTGTAAAGCTCCCCAATTACGAGCCTTTGCCGTACCGCCGTTACGAGGCATTTTTTCCACGTTAATTTTTGTCGGAACCTGTGCTTCAAATTGTTTTGCCAAGGCAAAGGTGTTATCCGTCGAAGCATCATCAATCAGCCATAGCGTACCAAGCTGCGGCTGGTTCAACACACTTTGCACCGCTCGTTGCAAGGTGTTTTCAGCGTTGTAGCAAGGGATAATCACATCAATCATTCAGCGTTCCTCATTAAATGCAAAACCTTGTGGCGATACCGCTAAAATTGAAGCGGTGTTACCCCAGTCGCCAAGGACAATGCGAGTGAACAAGCGGTCGGGTTTTGCTAATTTTTTGCAAAAATGCACCGCTTGTCGATGAGTATGCCCGTGAATTAACCAATCTGCCTGAAATTGCTCAACGAGTTGTGCGGTAAATTGTGGATTTACATCCATGATTTCAACCGATTTGGATTGTTTATCCGCACGGCTTTTAGCACGAATTTTCCGTGCAATTTTGAGGCGCAGCGAAAGCGGTAAACGCAAAAATAACCATTGTCGCCATATCTGATGAACTTTTTGACGAAAACGTTGATAGTGAACATCATCAATGCAGAGTGTGTCGCCGTGGCAAATTAAGGTTTTTTTACCGTATAAATCAATCACATCATAATCCGGCAATAAAACCATACCGGTTTCACGGGCGAAGCGTTCACCGATTAAAAAATCACGGTTACCGTGAATGAAATAGCACGGAACACCATTTTTGGTCAGTCGGCGAATGGCTTGTTTTACGGTATCAATCAGTGGCGATTGCTCATCATCACCAATCCAAAAATCAAACAGATCTCCTAAAATATACACTGACTCTGCAAGCGGTGCTTTTTCGGTCATAAATTGCAAAAACAGTTCGGTGATTTCAGGTTGGGATTCGTTGAGATGAAGATCAGCGATGAAGTAGATGGTCATTGAAGATATATTCTCGTTTTATGCCAAAGTGACTTTTTTAAAATCTCCTTGCTGCCCCTCTTTTTCAAAGAGGGGAACTAGCCTTGAGCAAATTTAATGTTCGGCGCTTTTGATTCCGCAAAATGAGCGCCCCCTTTTGAAAAAAGGGGGGATTTTTATTTACTGCTATCAAACCACCCTCGGATAAATTGCACCGAGAGGAAGAACGTTAATGCAAAGAAGGCGTAGAACAGATAACTAAACCATGGTTTTGAAACGGTTTCACCCGCTGGCAATGGTTTGATTGAAACGATGTTACGGAATTCGTTCAACCAATTAATACGCCAACCGTAATATTTGATTTCTACCATCTGTTTTTCATTTGCATAAGCTTGAGCTTTGGCTTGAATATCTGCCGAACCGAATTTGAAATACGGAGGTAGCCCCCAACCGGTATCTTCATTGCGATATACCATGACTTTTTTGGTAGTCGGCTCTTCGGTAAATAAGAAGTAGACATCACGCACGGCACCGTCCGCTGGGTTTGATTGGCTGATAATGCCGTCTTTATCCATACGGCGAACTTCCATTCCTGTTACCATTGTTGCTTCATAACTCGGCATAGCGTAGTTAATTGCGCCGATCAACACGATATGAAATGATAACATCACCAAAATCAGAAAATATTTAATCATTGCTTTCATAGAGTTTTCCTTTAATTAATGCGCAGGTTATATCCCGACTAACAGTTTATTTTAAACAGATTTTTCACGTTTTGGGTGGTTATTCGTGCAAATTCTTCGGTTGAAACGCCTTTCAATACCGCCATATACTCGCAAACTTCGCGGACATAAGCCGGTTGGTTCGGTTTGCCGCGATAAGGAATCGGAGCTAAATAAGGCGAGTCGGTTTCTACCAATAGACGATCGAGCGGCACTTGGCGGATGACTTCCCGTAATTCTTCCGCATTACGGAAGGTAATTATTCCGGAGATAGAAATATAAAAACCGAGATCCAATGCACGTTTCGCCATTGTCCAATCTTCCGTAAAGCAATGTAACACACCACCGCATTGTTCTGCATTACCTTTTTCAAGAAAATGCATCGTATCTTCGCGCGCTGAACGGGTATGCACGACAAGCGGTTTATTCACCTGTTTGGCAACCTCGATATGCTGTGCGAACAATGATTGTTGTAGGAATTTTGTTTCCGGCGTGTAGTGATAATCCAAACCGGTTTCTCCCACTGCAACTACGCGTGGCTCTTTCACCAAACGTTGTAGTTTTTCATAATCAAAAGGTTCATCTTCCACATTGAGCGGATGTACACCGCATGAAAGTGAAACTTCATGACGATGAGCGGTAAGCTGTTTAACGGTTTCAAAACGTCCAAGGGTCGTACAGATTGAAATCAGATGATGTACATCCCGCGCTTTGGCATTATCAATAACTTCGTCCACATTTCTGTGGCGGGTTTCATAATCTAACGAGTCTAAGTGGCAGTGTGAGTCAATAATAAATAAATTGTTCAAAGTTGTTCCTTTTATATAAATATAGGATGACGCAAGCGTTTACCATGATGTTTTAAATCAAGCTCTTTCTACCCCGAACGCCATCACTTGTTCGATACGTTCTAAGCCCATTGCAATCATTAATAAACGATCAACTCCAAGGGCAACACCGGAACAGTTTGGAATACCGGCACGAAGAGCATCTAAAAAGCGCGTATCCAATGGCTGAGGCGCTAATCCCATCGCCGTACGTTGTAAATTATCTTGTTCAAAACGACGAATCTGCTCTTTGGCATCAGAGAGTTCGTGGAAACCATTGGCTAATTCCAAGCCTTTATAGTAGAACTCAAAACGTTCTGCTACACGGTGATCTTCCGAACTTAGCTGTGCTAATGCGGCTTGTGTCGCAGGAAAATGATAAACCACCGTCGGACGTTCTTTGCCGATTTTCGGTTCTACGACTTCGCTAAATAAAAACTGCAACAGCGTATCGCGGTTTTCGTCATCTTCACACTGTAATCCCTGTTCGCGAGCTTTCGCAACCAACTGAGTTTTTGTTGCAGAAAGTGGATCCAAGCCGACATAGGTTTGAAACACAAACTGATAGCTATAAGATTCGGCTGATTCGCAGTCCAGAATTTGTTGCAATAAATCGTCGACTTCATTGATTAAACGATACATATCAAAAAACGGTCGATACCATTCCAGCATTGTAAATTCAGGGTTATGCCGTTTACCTGCTTCTTCATTACGAAAGACTCGGCAGATTTGGAAAATCGGACCGCTACCGCTGGCAAGTAAACGCTTCATGTGATATTCGGGGCTGGTAATTAAATGCAGCGTTTTAGCTTTGTTTTCAAAGGGGGAAAGAAATTGGGTACTAAAAGTTGAAAGATGTACATCGGTGACCGAAAATTCGCTCATAGCCGGTGTTTCCACTTCCAATAAACCGCGTTCGGTAAAAAATTGACGGATTTCCGTCATAATTTTTGCTCGTTTGAGTAAATGTTGAATGGTTGCCGAAGGTTTCCAATCCGGCAGCTCGTTTTGCAAATTTTCCATTAAATCGTACCGCTTGTAATCAATGAGTGAATATTATAGCAAAACCTTGTTTCGAGAAAGAATTTGACTGATAGAAAAAGGCGAGTACCATTGCATCTATTCAGATTTATAGGAATCGATCGTGCAATTTTTATCAATTATCCGCATTGTTGGCATTTTAGTGATGTGTTTTTCGTTCACTATGCTTGTGCCGGCCTTTGTTGCGCTGATTTATGGTGACGGCGGCGGGCGTTCGTTTTTAGAAGCGTTTTTGCTGAACTTTACCGTGGGAACCATACTTTGGTGGACGTGCCGAAAAAACAAACAAGAATTACGTTCACGCGAGGGCTTTTTAATTGTCGTGCTGTTTTGGGTGGTCCTTGGCACCCTTGGGGCTGTGCCGTTTATTCTATTGGAAAATCCGGATCTCAATTTTTCAGAATCCATTTTTGAATCTTTTTCCGGTTTAACTACCACCGGTGCAACGGTTATTACCGGTTTGGATAGTTTACCGAAAGCGATTTTATTCTATCGCCAGTTTCTACAATGGCTAGGCGGGATGGGGATCATCGTACTTGCGGTGGCAATTATTCCGTTATTGGGTATTGGCGGAATGCAGCTTTACCGAGCTGAAATGCCGGGACCGCTCAAAGAACAGAAAATGCGTCCGCGGATTGCCGAAACCGCGAAAGCGTTATGGATGATCTATGTTTCTTTAACAGCACTTTGCGCATTTGCATATTGGCTGGCGGGAATGAGCGGTTTTGATGCCATCTCTCACAGCTTTGCTACCGTTGCTATCGGTGGGTTTTCGACCCATGATGCCAGTATCGGCTATTTTAACAGTTCGATGATCGACTTTATCACGGTACTGTTTTTGTTGATCTCTTCCTGTAATTTTGCACTGCATTTTGCTTTTTTTGATCAATTTAACGGGCGCTATAAAAATAAACGCAAATCGAATTTTCTCAAATTATATTGGCGTGATTATGAGTTCCGTTTCTTTATTCTAGTGCAGTTTTCACTGTTTGTGATCTGTTTTGCGGTGTTGTTACTTTATAGTTATTTTGATAATCATTCGGTGACATTGGTGCAGGCGTTGTTTCAATCGGTTTCAATTTCAACAACGGCAGGATTCACGACGAATGATTTCAGTCAATGGCCGTCATTTTTACCGTTATTGTTAGTGCTTGCCTCTTTTATCGGTGGTTGTGCCGGTTCAACGGGGGGCGGTTTGAAAATGTTCCGTGTGTTGCTGCTTTATTTGCAAGGCAGACGCGAAATCCATCGCTTTATTCATCCGAACGTAATTCAGCCGGTAAAATTGGGGAAGTACGTGTTGTCCGAACGCATTATTGATGGCGTTTGGGCATTCTTTGCCGCTTATTTCTTTGTTTTTGTACTTTGTTGGATAGCAACCATTGCTTGTGGTATGGAAACTTTTGATGCATTGAATGCCGTTATTGCGACCATGAATAATCTTGGTCCAGCGCTCGGTACAGTCAGTAATAATTTTGTGCAAGTGCCGGACAGTGCCAAATGGGTACTTACCTTTGCAATGGTGTGCGGGCGATTGGAAGTTTTCACTTTGTTGGTTATTTTCAGCCCGACATTTTGGCGAGATTGATGGGAAGAAAGGTCAAGTTTGAAAAGATTTGACCTTTTCGGGTTAATTATTCGCTTTATTCCTATAAACGTGTTTTAATGCGCCCTAAGCTTAGACAGCCATTTATTTTAGTTCGTTATTATTGCACTTCCTGTTCTACAAGTTTTAAATTTGTTCTTGAAAGTTCTACCAATATCTACCTATGTAATTCAGTTCTTAGCGTTACTGCGTGTTCAAGCGCAAATTTAAATTTCTACAAAAGTAAGGAAGACAATATGTCTAAATTAAACGGTACAGTAAAATGGTTCAACGCTGACAAAGGTTTCGGTTTCATTACCCCTGCAAACGGCGGTAAAGATGTATTCGTGCATTTCTCCGGCATCGTAGGTGATAAATATAGAACATTAAACGAAGGCGATCGTGTTGAGTATAGCGTTCAAGATTCACAACGTGGTCCGTCAGCCGTTGATGTTGTTGTCGCACGTTAATCAAATTCGTGTTTAAAAGCCTCAGTCATGAGGCTTTTTTGTTTTTTATGTGCTTTGCACATTAAAAAATTCTAAAATTTTTTATTTTTCCCCTTGAAGCCCTCAATTTCATCCCTATTTATTGTTCCGTCTGAGCGGGAACGTCAAACTACTTCCCGTTTCTTTTTTGAAAAATGTTTGAGTTACCCTTGAAATGTGGTGAAAAAACACAATCTTGTCGCTAACTTGAACAAACTAACCAAATTTATATTAGAGGAATCAAATTATGGGAAAAATCATTGGTATTGACTTAGGTACAACCAACTCTTGTGTGGCGGTAATGGATGGTGACAAACCGCGTGTTTTAGAAAACGCAGAAGGTGCGCGTACAACCCCTTCTATCATTGCATATACGGATAAAGAAATTTTAGTCGGTCAGCCGGCAAAACGTCAGGCAATCACTAACCCGAAAAATACGTTATTTGCGATCAAACGTTTAATCGGTCGTCGTTTTACCGATGCTGAAGTACAGCGCGATATTGAAATTATGCCGTTTGAAATCACCAAAGCGGACAATGGTGATGCTTGGGTTTCTGTGAAAGGCGAAAAAATGGCTCCGCCACAAATCTCTGCCGAAGTATTGAAAAAAATGAAGAAAACTGCAGAAGATTTCTTAGGTGAGCCGGTAACCGAAGCGGTCATTACCGTGCCAGCGTACTTCAACGACGCACAACGTCAAGCCACCAAAGATGCCGGTCGTATTGCAGGTTTAGATGTAAAACGTATCATCAACGAACCAACAGCCGCTGCATTAGCCTACGGTTTGGATTCTAAAAAAGAGAACCAAATCATCGCAGTATACGACTTAGGTGGTGGTACATTTGATATTTCAATTATCGAGATTGATAATTTCGACGGCGAGCAGACTTTTGAAGTACGTGCAACCAATGGCGATACCCATTTAGGTGGTGAAGACTTCGATAACCGTTTAATCAACTACCTTGTTGAAGAATTCAAAAAAGAGCAAGGTGTGGATTTACGTAATGACTCAATGGCGATGCAACGTGTGAAAGAAGCCGCGGAAAAAGCGAAAATCGAGCTTTCTTCCACTCAATCAACCGAAGTGAATCTCCCTTATATCACTGCAGATGCAACAGGTCCGAAGCACTTGGTTTTAACGGTAACTCGTGCGAAATTAGAAGCGTTGGTTGAAGACTTAGTGAATCGCTCTTTAGAACCGTTAAAAACCGCATTGGCAGACGCAGGTTTATCCGTAAGTGAAATTCACGATGTTATCCTCGTCGGCGGTCAAACCCGTATGCCGTTAGTACAGAAAAAAGTGGCGGATTTCTTTGGCAAAGAGCCACGTAAAGACGTAAACCCGGATGAAGCGGTAGCTATCGGTGCAGCAGTACAAGGTGGCGTGTTAGCCGGTGATGTAACAGACGTATTATTGTTAGATGTCACTCCGTTGTCATTAGGTATCGAAACCATGGGCGGCGTGATGACAACCTTAATTGAGAAAAACACCACGATCCCAACGAAAAAATCACAAGTGTTCTCAACGGCGGAAGATAACCAAAGCGCGGTAACCATCCATGTGTTACAAGGTGAGCGTAAGCGTGCAAGCGATAACAAATCGCTCGGTCAGTTCAACCTTGAGGGGATTAACCCGGCACCACGCGGTATGCCGCAAATCGAAGTCACTTTCGACATTGATGCAAACGGTATTATCCACGTTTCTGCCAAAGATAAGAACACAGGTAAAGAGCAACAAATTAAGATCCAAGCCTCTTCCGGTTTAAGTGACGCGGAAGTTGAACAAATGGTACGTGATGCGGAAGCGAACGCGGAAGCCGACCGTAAATTTGAAGAGTTAGTTCAAACCCGCAACCAAGCGGATGCGATAGCTCACTCAACCCGCAAACAGATCACTGAAGCCGGCGATAAGTTAAGTGCGGACGATAAAGCGAAAATTGAACAAGCGGTGAGTGAATTAGAAGCCGTTGTGAAAGGTGAAGATAAAGCGGCTATCGAAGCCAAAATCGAAGCCTTAGTCAAAGCTTCTGAGCCTTTACTCCAAGCAGGTCAAGCGCAGGCTCAAGCAGGTCAGCAACAAGCCCAACAAGGTCAAAAAGATGACGGCGTGGTAGATGCTGAGTTTGAAGAAGTGAAGGATAATAAATAATATCCCTGCTCTTTGAGCATAATAAAGGGCGTGGAGACACGCCCTTTTGGTGTATTTAGACATCACTCAGATAGCACAAGTCCTCATGCTTGTGCCATCGTTTATAAGTTATAACAAGCGGTCTGATTTACAGGAAATTTTGCAAAAATGGCGCTTCAACTTTATCCGTTAGATTTTATTCGCACCCATAATTTTAACGAAAATGCAGGTGAGAAAATCCGCTCTTTATGGCAACGTAATGTGAAGCTGCTTCCGCAAAATGAGTCTTGTTATGTGGTGTATGATAATTATGAATCGGATTTTAATGGCAATTACCAGGTGAGTCTTGCTTTAGAAAGCAACCCGACAGGTAATACCGCAATTATTGAGATTGAAGACTTTGCTTGGTATGAGGTATTTCCAACTACTCGCGAATGTATCCTTCAAACCTGGCGACAGATTTGGAATAAAGAGAAACAGGGCTTACTAAAACGTGTTTATCAGACGGATTTTGAGAAATATTATCCTGACGGTAATGTTGAAATCTATATTTCACTTCAGCCACATTGTTAATCATGTCCTGATAGCGTAAGCGTCCGCGTTTGTGATTAAAAATAAAATGTGGCAGCTTGGCGTCATCATTGCTTATAGACAAGCGGTCAGATTAAGAAAGAATTTTACAAATTCAAAACGGAAAAAACTATGTCCAAAAAAGATTACTACGAAGTCCTTGGTTTGAAAAAAGGCGCCGATGATAAAGAGATCAAACGTGCGTATAAGCGTTTGGCAGCGAAACATCACCCTGACAAAAACCAAGGCAGTAAAGACGCTGAAGAAAAATTTAAAGAGATTCAAGAAGCCTACGACGTATTAGGTGACAGCGAAAAACGTACAATGTACGACCAATACGGTCACCAAGCCTTTGAACAAGGCGGTGGAGCCGGCGGTGGCTTTGGCGGATTCGGTGGCAGTGGCTTCGGTGGCTTTGAAGATATCTTCAGCGAAATGTTCGGCGGTGGATTTGGTGGTGGTAGCCGCCGTCAGCGCGTGATTCGCGGTGATGATTTACGCTACGACCTAGAAATTACCCTTGAAGAAGCCGTTAAAGGTGTGAAAAAAGATATCCGCATTCGCACACTGATGCAATGTGATACTTGCCACGGTTCAGGCGCGGAAGCCGGTAGTAAAGTGGAAACCTGTCCGCACTGTCACGGATCAGGACGAATTCGTCGTCAGCAAGGCTTCTTTATGACCGAAACCGTCTGTCCAAGCTGTCACGGTACCGGTAAGAAAATCGAAAAACCGTGTAAATCTTGTCACGGTGACGGGCGTGTGGAGAAAACCAAAAATCTCTCCGTCACCATTCCGGCAGGCGTGGATACAGGCAACCAACTTCGCTTATCCGGCGAAGGTGCTGCAGGGGAAAACGGCGCGCCGGCAGGTGATTTATATGTGGTCATTCACGTAAAAGATCATGATATTTTCGTGCGTGACGGATCAAATCTCTATTGCGAAGTGCCGATCAGCTTCACCATGGCTGCACTTGGTGGTGAAATCGAAGTGCCGACTTTAGACGGGCGAGTGAAACTGAAAATCCCAGCGGAAACCCAAACCGGTAAATTATTCCGTGTACGCGGTAAAGGAGTCAGCGGCGCAAGAGGCGGCTATGCAGGGGATTTAATCTGCAAAGCCATTATCGAAACGCCGGTATCGTTAAACGAAGAGCAGAAAGAACTCTTGCGTAAACTGGAAGAAAGTTTAGAAGGCAAAGGCAAACACCGCCCGAAACATGAAGGGTTCTTTGACGGTGTGAAAAAGTTTTTCGATAACCTTGGGAAATAATCCAAGAGGTAAATTAGTAAAATTAGGCGCCAAACCGACCGCTTGTCGATATCAAAAAAAGTCCGAGAGTATGTCTCGGGCTTTTTTATTTCAACGGATAATGCCTTTCAACAGAATCTCTTTTATAATCCGACAACATCTAACAAAAACGTGGTGCTTGTGATGAAGCGTGAAGCATTAATTGAATATATTCGGCAACAATATGCGGTGGAACCTGAATTTCCATGGTCAACATCACCCAATTTTGCGGTTTTCCGCCACACCGGCAACCAAAAGTGGTTTGGATTGGTGATTGATATTTCAGGGGATAAACTTGGCTTGGCGGATAATCGAATTATTGAAGTGTTGAATGTAAAAGCACCGGTGGAAATGGTTGGCCAACTGCGCCAGATAAAGGGTATCTTTCCGGCTTATCACATGAATAAAGAACACTGGATCAGTGTTCTTTTAGACGGCGGGCTAGACGATAAAACGATTTTAGAAATATTGGATGACAGCTACTCGTTAACAGCGCCCCGCCGCCCGAAATCAACGGTTTAAATTTTGTGATGGTATCTCTGCTCTTTGATCACAAATCCCCATAATTGCGGCAGCATTTGTACAATCAAACGTAATTGCTGCAACAACATCAAAGTTTGTTCATCAATTTTTTCCTGATAGTCCGTTTCAAACTGTAATAATTGCTGATCCATCTCACGAATGGTATTCTCGGTACATGTTTCTCCTTTCGCCATATCCTCCAGCAATTTCGCCACCAGTTTTCCTTGCTTAAAAAAGATCGCTGCAAAATCAATATGATGGTTAAGATTGTGACAGTCAGTACGGTGAGCGCCTAAGGCGGAAATATAACTGAGTAAGGTGTAACCTAATCCGAGTAATGTCGGTGCAAAGGTTAACGCTTCGCGGTATTTTTGGGGTTCGCCCGTCATATCCGATACCGCCGTACTTAGCCCTGCAACGGCATTTTGTGCTGCACGACGTGCAATTCGGTAAGACAGTTGGTCACGGTAACCGAATTGTAATTGGGCGATAATATAGCGCAGATAAGTCGCACTGCTTGACAAGGTATTTTTCAGACTGTTATGCAGATTGAGATATTTCCAATCCGGCCACAAATAGGAAACGGCAAACCACGCAATGCCTGCCCCTATCAACGTATCGATAATACGCGGTAACATCGCTCCGTCAGGATCCAATCCTACAACATCAAAACTAATAAGTACCTGAATAGTAATGAAAAAAGTTGAAAAGCTATAATTGTTGGTTCGGAAGAAAAAGAACAGGCTACTGGAAGCCACAATCAACCCGAGCTGCGCTTCCAGACTCGGAGAAAGGTAACGAAATGAAAGCCCGACAACCACCCCCAGTATTGTACCGACAACCCGTTGAATCAATCGTTTCTTCGTTGCCGAATAGTTTGGTTGGCAAACTAAAATCGCAGTTAAGAGAATCCAATAGCCTTGCTGTATTTGAAAGACTTCAATCATCAGACTACTGAAAAATACCACAATGGATAATCGGACAGCAT
The DNA here is from genome assembly GCF_041814905.1 of Glaesserella sp. NCBI lineage: Bacteria > Pseudomonadati > Pseudomonadota > Gammaproteobacteria > Pasteurellales > Pasteurellaceae > Glaesserella > Glaesserella sp. The sequence continues at coordinate 14,913 of NZ_JBGXYA010000009.1, forward strand.
GGCGAAAAAGCGGTGAACCAAAATGGCATTGACTACGAATGGCTTGTATCATATTGCGAAAGCCGGAAATATTTTCGGCGATCAAGCGGGCGGTTTTCGGTGATTTTTTGCGAATATCCGGTGCAATCGTTTCGTCGGCAAGTTGCGCTAATTGCCCTTCAATATTGCGTAAATTTTCTGCAATGGATTGAAGCTTATAAAGCTGTTTCACTCCTTTTTGTTGATGATAAATCAAAGATTGTGCCAACCCCTGCAAAGCTTTTTCACCACGGATGTGATGCTGATAAGGCTCGTTGTGGCGCAATGCCGTCGCGACTTGTTGGCAGGCGATGGCTTGTAATTCCAGAATACGCTGGAAGCGAAAAATTAAATCCGAATTTTGCAGTTGTTGAAATAGCGCATCATATTGTGAATGGCTAGAGCTTGCACGTTCCCAAATATCCTGTCCGGTAAAATAATAACGTAACATCTTTTGGGTGCGTAAATGACGGTGCTGCCCGCGTAATCGGTAAAACAGCGATACACGCGCTTTATCAAACGTATTCATCACCGCAATATTTGCTTTAGCAAGCGCAAGCTGTTTGGTCGGTAGGCTGTCTGTTTCATCAGGGTCAAAAAAATCCGCTTTAATCTGTAGATAGCGACTTAATGCTTCAAAATATTGCGCCATATTTTCTTGTACCGTGCGGTTCGGAAAAATCAAATAAACGGCTACTGCGACAAAACCGTAAAGTAACGTGCCGGCCAAAATCAGCAACGGATTGCTGTACCAGTCGGTTTCAGGGGTATAGCTGAGCGTGGTATAGACTGCTACCAGCAAAGTGCCGAAAGCAATGGTACTGTAGCGTTGTCCAATGGCTCCAAGCATAATTACCACAAAAGTAATCAACGTAATCAGCGGAATAAAAATCCACGCGTGACTTAAGGCAAGTTGTGCGCTTAATGAAGAAACGGCAAAGGCGATTAAGGTGAAAAATAAATTTTTTAAACGACCGGTCAAGCGGTTATCCAAATCCGATAATCCGGCGGCAATAATGCCCAGCACCAACGCCATGGTATGTTCGGAAATATCAAGTTGCCAAACGGTCAACGCAGCCAAATTTGTCGCAAAAAAGATGGGTAAGGCACCGATAATATTGGTATTTAACCAATCTGAGGAGAGTTTTTTTAACAACATATTCATACAAGCGGTCGGTTTAAGCGGATATTTTGCAATTTTATGCCAAATTCAGGCACAAAAAAACCTCGAACGAGTCGAGGTTTTTTCTATCACATCAAATTATTTGAATTCATAACGACGAATCGTTTTTAAATCCGCATCTTCTTGATTGTACGTATCGGCAACGACAACTCGAGCACCTACTGCCGCATGTGCGTCATACGCACGTGTTAAGGTAACAAGTTCACCATTGTCTTTTTTTACGGTTAGTTCTTCTACGCCCGGAGAAACGGTTTTACTGCTGATAACGGTTGCATTGCCTTTATTCGAATAGACATTTGCCGTACATGCAGCCAAAACCGCACTCATTAATACAATCAAAGATAATTTTTTCATGTGATGTCCTTATGATATAAAAAATAAAAGAAAGAAATGAATGAATTATAAAATCGAAACGTTGAGATCCGAGCTTGAACCCACGATTCTCACGCGTTTACCCGGAACGAATCCTTCCTCTTTTTTCTGAACAACAGCAATTTCTTTGCCATCGTCTTTACGAATAACCATTTCCAACGCAGTGACTTGGCTTGCTTTTTCTTCTACTTTGCTACCAATCATTGCACCTGCAATTGCACCAACTGCGGCTGCCAGGGCTTCCCCTCTGCCGCCGCCAATAGCTGAACCGGCAATACCGCCGACTACACCACCGCCGACAGGACCGATGATTCCGGAGTTCTCCGCTTGAATTTTTACTTCACGTACTGACACGATAGTCCCGTAGCTGATTGATCGCGCTTCTTTTGCTTGATCGCCACGATAAACATTGCCACCATATACATCGGTATTTGCACAACCGACCAGCAATAAGCCAGACATAAATGCCGCTGCTAAGCCACATTTTTTCATATTTATTCTCCAATTAAAAAATTCAGAGTTCATTACTCTGAACAAATGACGTGCTTTATATCATAAGGATGCAATTTTAGACAACAATTATTACCGGAAGTTAGTGATTTTATTGTAAATGTGATCGCAATCGTTGGGTTCGGTAATTGTTCGCCTTTCACCTGTGGTTGGCTGATTTTTAACTGAATGTGCGGGTTGGTTTCCAGTTTGAAATGTGCAAGTGTGCGGGCAACCCATTGCTCAGCCGTTTCATCATTTAGTCTCGGAAATACCGCCTCAATATGTTCCCAGCCTTGCTCCGGATAAATTTTGCCTTTCGGAAACGGTAATTCAATCACATCAACGGGTTGCCCGCAAAATATTAACGGTTGATTCAACTTAAACAAGCCGATCGAACGTCCGTTTACTTCGCTCTCTTTCAACAATTTGCTGCCTTCAAGCAGCATTGTACGCCATGTTCGGGCAGTTTCGTTGTCGTTCATTCTGACGGCTAAGTGATCGATATGTAATGATGTTAAGTCGATCCCTGAAACTCGGGCTATTTGTATGATATTGTCTTCAAATCGGTTAAGTTCGCCGAAACAAGCGGTCAGTTTCATGAAAAAATTTGCAAATTCTGAGCTTTTAGCGGGGTTTTTTAGTATCATTGCATTCATTTTTGTATCTGGAAAATAATAGGTTAACTTGTGAATATTCAACACATTCTATCGGAAAAAATTAAGCAGGCAATGATTGCAGCGGGGGCTGAACAAAACGTTGAGCCGTTAGTTCGTCAATCAGGAAAACCGCAATTCGGTGACTATCAAGCAAACGGCATAATGGGAGCGGCAAAAAAATTAGGTATCAATCCGCGCGAATTTGCTCAAAAAACGTTGGATAACGTTGAACTTAACGGTATTGCGGATAAATTGGAAATTGCCGGTCCGGGATTTATTAATATTTTCCTCAATCCGATATGGCTTGCTTCCCAAGCACAGCAAGCATTAAATGATGCACATCTTGGCATCGCTCGCAACCAAAACCAAACCGTGGTCGTCGACTACTCTTCGCCAAATGTGGCGAAAGAGATGCATGTCGGACATTTACGCTCCACTATTATCGGCGACGGAGTGGTGCGTGCGTTAGAATTTTTAGGCAATAAGGTGATTCGTGCCAACCATGTAGGCGATTGGGGAACTCAATTCGGTATGTTGATCGCCTATCTTGAAAAAATGGAAAACGAACACGCTTCCGAAATGGAATTAAGTGATTTAGAAGCCTTCTACCGTGCGGCAAAAGCGCATTACGACAGTGATGAAGCTTTTGCAGAAAAAGCGCGCAATTATGTGGTGAAACTGCAAGGCGGAGATGAATATTGCCGTACGATGTGGAAAAAATTGGTGGATATCACCATGCAACAAAACCAGCATAACTACGAACGGTTAAATGTGACTCTTACCGAAAAAGACGTGATGGGAGAAAGTCTATACAACCCGATGTTGCCAGGTATTGTCGCGGATCTAAAAGCGCAAGGTTTAGCGGTAGAAGATGACGGTGCATTGGTCGTATTTTTAGATGAATTCAAAAACAAAGACGGTGACCCGATGGGGGTTATCGTACAGAAAAAAGACGGTGGCTTCCTTTATACGACTACCGATATCGCCGCAGCCAAATACCGTTATGAAACGTTGAACGCTGATCGTGCATTAGTATTTTCCGACACTCGTCAAAGTCAACATATGCAGCAAGCGTGGTTGATTACCCGCAAAGCGGGCTATGTACCGGAGTGCTTCAGCCTTGAGCATCATAATTTCGGAATGATGTTAGGCAAAGACGGCAAACCGTTCAAAACTCGTACAGGCGGTACGGTAAAATTGGCGGATTTATTGGATGAAGCGGTAGAACGTGCAGAAAAACTGATCGCAGAGAAAAATCATAGTTTAACCGTCGATGAATTAAATGCGGTTGTTGAAGCGGTGGCAATCGGAGCTGTGAAATATTCCGATTTATCTAAAAACCGTACCACCGACTATGTGTTCGATTGGGATAATATGTTGAGCTTTGAGGGCAATACCGCCCCTTATATGCAATATGCTTACACACGTATCCGCTCGATCTTCAGTCGTGCAGGTATCGAGCCGAGCTGTCTTTCCGGCAATATTGTATTAACCGATGATAAAGAACGCGCTTTAGCATTGAAGCTTCTACAATTTGAAGAAGCCGTCACCGCCGTTGCCAAAGACGGTACACCACACGTGTTATGCCAATATTTGTATGAATTGGCGGGCATATTCTCCGGTTTTTATGAAGTTTGTCCGATTCTCAATGCGGAAGAAAGCGTGAAACAGAGCCGTTTACAATTAGCTCATCTCACCGCCCAAACCTTAAAGCAAGGTTTGGATCTATTAGGAATTAAAACCGTCGAGAAAATGTAGTTTTTAAGAATAGTAGCGAGAGCAAATGCTTGCGCTACTCGTATGTACCTTTGCTCAAAGTTCAAGCAAAACACTTCTCCTGATTCCACACGTTATTATATCGAATGTATAGATGGTTTTCGTGAAATAGTTGTTTCACTTTCACCCTGTCCGAAAGGGATAAAAAAACGCTTGTAGAATTTCTTCTACAAGCGGTCTGTTTGGGGAAAAGTTTTGCAAATTACTTTCTACACGCTCTCGTAAGTAAGGCAAACTCAGCGATAATGAGCGGGGCGCTAAGCCATAGCGGGAGTGATTCAAACTTCCAAAAGGTGGTAATAATGATGGCACCGAGAATAGTTAAGCGGATGAAACTGCTGCTACCGTTTTGGTTTTTTAGGCTTTGATTAATTTCGCTGAGGCGTAAATTAATCTGTTTTTGTTGCTGTAACGCTTGGAACATTGCCTCCGGAAACTCGGCAAAATGTTCTCTGAATTGAGGCGCACGCTGTTTTAAATCGCGCCACATTGCTTTAAAACCAACCTGTTCATTTAGCCAATCTTGTAAAAACGGTTTTGCTGTTTGCCATAAATCTAATTGCGGATAGATTTGGCGCCCTAAGCCTTCGATATAGAGCAACGTTTTTTGTAGTAGCACTAATTGCGGTTGCACTTCCATATTAAATTCACGTGCAACATTGAACAGATTCAGCAAAACGTGCCCGAAAGAGATTTCCGACAAGGGTTTGGCGAAAATCGGTTCACACACTTCGCGGAAGGCTTGTTCAAAGGCGTCGATATCCGTGTCGGCAGGCGTCCAGCCCGATTCTACGTGCATTAACGCCACACGGCGGTAGTCACGGTTAAAAAATGCGACAAAACTTTCTGCCAGATAGCGTTTGTCATTTTGGTTGAGCGTACCGACAATACCGCAATCAATACCGATATATTGTGGATTTTCCGGGTGATTCGGGTTGACGAAAATATTGCCCGGGTGCATATCGGCGTGGAAAAAGCTGTCGCGGAAGACTTGGGTAAAAAAGACCTGAACGCCACGTTCCGCCAATAATTTCATATTGGTGCCGTTCGCTTCCAGTTCGGCGACATTCGCCACCGGAATGCCGTAAATGCGTTCCATAACGATCAGATTTTTGTCACAGAAACTCGGATACATTTCCGGAATATAGAGCATTTCGCTGTTTTCAAAATTCGCGCGTAAGCGGACGGCATTCGACATCTCTTTGCGTAAATCCAGTTCGTCGAGCAAGGTTTTTTCATATTCGCGGATCACTTCGACGGGGCGTAAGCGCTTGCCCTCTTTATTCAGACGCGGAATCCAACTTGCCAAGAGGTACATTAAATCAATGTCGTCTTTAATTACGCCTTCAATTTCAGGGCGAATCACTTTTAATACCACTTCTTGACCGGCAAAGGGCTGAGATTGATTAAATCGTGCGGTATGTACTTGAGCAATGGAGGCGGAGGCAAGCGCCTGCTCATCAAAATCATCAAACCAAGTTTCGAGCTTGTCGCCCAACGTGTGTTCGATAATTTGGCGGGCAAGCTTGCCGTCGAACGGTTCGACCGAATCTTGCAATAATGCTAATTGGTCGGCAAGTTCTGGTTCAAATAAATCACGGCGAGTAGAAAGCATTTGTCCGAGTTTAATCCAAACCGGTCCAAGTTCTTGTAATGCTAATCGTAACCGTACGCCGAAAGGCTGATTCGGGTATTGGTTTTTCACCCAACAGAGCGATTTACGCCCAAAACGTACCGTGCGAGTGAGCGGAATATCAGGAATGACCTCGTCAATGCCGTAGCGCAGAAAGGTATGAATAATATGATAAAGGCGGCGGATATTTTTAGCTTTCATTAATCAATCGATAGTTCTTTAAGTTATTTAACGCGGCAGTAATTTTGCAAATTTTTGCTCTAAACGGACCGCTTGTTGCTCCAGTTCGCTGACTTGATCGCAAAAATCGGCGATTTGCAAACGGTGAACCAGCACCGGGCGCTCCACCAATAAATTATCCACCAGATATTGGCTGTCTTGTTGAAACTGCCGTTTAAGTTTGTCAAAAATACCTTTTGCAAAATCGGTGGAAGATTGGGAGATGACATCTCCGACAAACGGTGAGAGCAGTTCCGCAGGATCTTTTTCCAACTCATCTAACAGCGCAGTGAAATGTTGTAAAACTTGAATATCACCTTGTAATATCAACGACTTATTATTAATTAACTCGGTCAGTTTGGTTTTATCGGCAAGTTTAGGTAGCGCCGTTACTTCAAGTTTAATGGCACAACTTGCTTCGCCTTCGTAATTTCCTAATAAGTCGATACGGCTTTCGCTGAAAAAGAGAAAAAGGTGCGCGTTCGGTTGAGTTAATTGAATTTCCAGTATTTTATCGTCAAGTTTGCGTAATATCGGCAATGCGGAAGGTGAACGGTTAATTAACGCATTGAGTGCCGTTTCTAGCGCTCCGACTGCAAATTGAGCAAACATCAGTTGTTGGGTAACTGTTTTCATCATCATTCCAAATAGTCAGTGACAATAACAACGCTAAAACTTATAACCTCGATGTAATGCTACAATTCCGGCGCTGAGATTATAGTAATTGACGTTCTCAAAGCCGGCATTTTCCATCATTGTTTTCAGTTCGTCCTGTTTCGGGTGCATTCGGATAGATTCGGCGAGATAACGGTAGCTATCACCGTTATTCACCACTAATTCCCCCACTTTCGGTAAAATATTGAAGGAGTAAAAGTTATACACTTGGCTGATGGGGTCGATAATCGGTTTGGAGAATTCCAAAACCAGTAAACGTCCGCCCGGTTTCAATACGCGGAACATGGAACTTAACGCTTTATCTTTGTCGGTGACATTACGTAAACCAAAGCTGATTACAATACAGTCAAAAGTATTATCGGCAAAAGGCAGAGATTCCGCGTTTGCTTGTACGTAATTCACATTGCCGACGACGCCTAAATTGCGTAATTTCTCTCGTCCGACTTGGAGCATGGAGCTATTGATATCGGCGAGTACCACTTCACCGCTTTCGCCCACCATTCGTGAGAATTTGGCTGTGAAATCGCCGGTTCCGCCTGCCAAGTCCAATACTTTTTGCCCTTTACGTACGCCGCTGCAGTCGATGGTAAAACGTTTCCACACGCGGTGAATACCAAATGAGAGCAAGTCGTTCATTAAGTCGTATTTACCGGCTACGCTGTGGAACACATTGGCAACTAACCGCTGCTTTTCGTCTTTGGCAACGGTTTTAAAGCCAAAATGAGTCGTTTCATTTTGTGGTTGTTGAGGAGATTGTGTGTCGTTCATAGTGTTAAATATGTATCCAAAAAATTAGGCGTACCATAACAAAAAAGCGGTTTGATTTCCTTAACATTTTACAAAATCTGTTAAGATAGCGACAAAATATTCTGGGAACGATAATGATGAAAACCTTAATACTTTATTTAACTCGTGACGGGCAAACTCAAAAAATCGCGGAGAAATTGGCGCAGGATTTAACCGGAGAAGCGGAGGTGCTTTCTTTACGGGAAAATATCGAAATAAGTGTGGAAAAATTAGCGGAATATGATTTGATCGTAATTGGTGCCTCTATTCGTTACGGTCATTTTGATCCGTGTTTAGAGCCATTTATCACCAAACATTATCCGTTATTAAACCAAAAGAAATCGGCATTTTTCAGTGTAAATTTAACCGCCCGTAAATCTAACCGTAATACACCGGAGACAAATGTCTATACCCGAAAATTATTAGCGCGAATCCAATGGCAGCCAACATTAGTGGAAGTCATTGCCGGTGCATTGCTTTATCCGCGTTATAAGTGGTTTGATCGTGTGATGATTCGCTTTATTATGAAAATAACCGGCGGTGAAACGGATACAAGTAAGGAAGTCGAATATACCGATTGGCAGCAAGTTAAAATATTCGCGCAGCGTTTACAAAAAATAGTGTAATTAATACCTATCAATATATTGTTATTAATTGTATAAGCGTAAATTTTGTTAAATTTTTACTCAAAAGGGCGAATTAGATTATAATAATTGCCTGCCAAATTTCAGGCAGTTTATTTTTTATTCATTTTTGTGTTTAAGGAAAAGTAATGAGTATTTTAAAAGAGTTCCGTGAATTTGCGGTAAAAGGTAATGTTGTTGACCTAGCAGTCGGTGTGATCATCGGTGGTGCTTTCGGTAAAATCGTTTCTTCTTTGGTAAGCGATGTGATTATGCCACCGATCGGTTTATTAATTGGCGGCGTGGATTTTAAAGATCTTGCAATCGTTTTAAAACCGGCACAAGATGGTGTGGAAGCAGTGACATTAAAATACGGTGCATTTGCTCAACATGTTTTTGATTTCTTAATTATCGCAATCGCTGTGTTTGCAATGGTGAAAGTGATCAACAATCTGAAGAGAGCGCCAGAGCCTGAGCCGGAAGCTGCTCCTGAGCCGACAGCGGAAGAGAAACTGCTTACTGAAATCCGTGATTTGTTAAAAAATAAATAATCGCAGATTAAAAATAAAAAACGCGAACTTCGGTTCGCGTTTTTTATCGGAATTTGCAAATTATTGTCGATAGCTGACCGCTTGTAACGCTAATCGGCACGAATACGGTGTAAGAATCGTTTAGTACGCTCATGCTGCGGATTTGCAAATAAGTCTTTCGGGGAGCCTTGTTCAACAATTTCGCCGCCGTCCATCACAATCACTACATCCGCGACATCCAAGGCAAATTTCACTTCGTGAGTGACTACGACCATTGTCCAGCCTTCATTTGCCAGCGCTTTCATGGTATTTAGCACGTCTTGTACCAACTCCGGGTCGAGAGCCGATGTCGGCTCATCAAACAGCATTAATTCCGGTTGAATCGCGAGCGCTCTGGCAATCCCTACACGCTGTTGCTGTCCGCCGGAAAGTTGAAACGGGTAGAGATCCATTTTATCCGCTAATCCAACCTTCGTAAGTAACGCTTCTGCTTCGGCTCGCGCTTGTTCTGCGGGTTTACCTTGTACAAAAACCGGTCCTTCCATCACATTTTCAAGAGCGGTTTTATGCGGAAATAAGTTATAGTTTTGAAACACCATGCCCGATTTACGTCTTAGGGCTAGGATATCTTTTTTGATTGATTTTGCGGAAAAATCAATTTTAAGCGGAGCGTCGTTGTTAAATTCAATCGTACCTTGTTCCGGCATTTCCAATGCATTTAAACAACGCAAGAAAGTGGTTTTTCCGGAGCCTGAAGGACCGAGAATAACGATCACCTGACCTTTATCGATATCTAAATTAATACCGCGTAAAATCGTATTGTCACCGAAGGATTTATGAATATTTCGAATTTTAATCATCGTTTATTTCGCCACATATCGATCAAATCGTTTTTCTAAACGGGCTTGAATTAAAAACAGTACCCAGCAATAGCACCAGTAAATGACGGCAGCTTCAATATATACCGGTAAAAAGTCGTACGACATATTGGCAACCTGCTGGGCAACACGGAACATTTCAGTTACCGTAACGACTGATGCCAATGACGTATCTTTGAATAAACCGATAAATGTATTACTTAACGGCGGCACGGCAACACGGAATGCTTGCGGAGCAATAATTCGGCGAAAGGTCTGCATATATGTCATACCGATGGTATAGCCCGCTTCCCATTGCCCTTTCGGCACAGAAAGGATTGCGGCGCGGATCGTTTCAGATCCGTATGCTCCGATATTTAACGAAAAACCGATAATGGCCGCCGGAATCGGATCGATAAAGATCCCGATCGCCGGTAATCCGTAAAAAACGATACAGATCTGTACCAGCATCGGTGTGCCGCGAATGATCGAAATATAGGTTTTAACGAACAGAGTAAGTAAGCGATGAAACAAACTTCTTGACAGGCTAACGCGCACCAAAGCGACCGCTACGGCGATCACCATACCGATTAAAAAAGAAGCGATGGCAAGCGGAATAGACACGAGTATTGCCGCTTGTACCATCGGTAAAAAACCGTTTATGACCAATTCCGCACGGGCATCGGTCATAAACGGTAGGGACGTTAATATACTATTTAACACTAATATCTTTTCCGAAGAATTGTTCACCTAATTTTTTCAACGTACCGTCTTGCTGAAGTTCTACGACTGCGGCACTGATTTTAGCTAAGGCTTCATCATTTCCTTTATTGGCAATGAAACCGGCTCCGATTTTTTCGTTCGACTCCCAAACCGGTTTTAAGCCGGAGTTCGGGTTTTTCTTTAAATAATCTAATAATGCTAACGAATCATTAAACGTCACGTCCGCACGTTTTTGTTGAATTAACAGCAAACCTTGCGCCATGCCGTCAATCGGTACGATTTCCGCTTCATATTTACGTGCCATTTCACCGTAGTTAGAACTTAATGTTTGTGCTGCTTTCAAGCCTTTAACATCTTCCGGCTTAGTAATTCGGGTTTCGTCATTGCGCGCTAACAACATCGCCCCTGACCAACTGTACGGCTCGGATTTATCAAACGTTGCTTGGCGTTCCGGAGTGGTTAAACCGACTTGGTTTGCGACTAAATCAAAGCGTTCACCTTTTAAGCCGGCGAGCATAGCATCCCATTGAGTCTCTTTAAAATCGATTTTTACGCCGAGTTTTTCTGCGACAGCGCGAGTCACTTCCACATCGTAACCGGTTAATTTACCGCTGGCATCATGATAAGTGAAAGGAGCATAAGTTCCTTCGGTTCCAACGGTGATCGTACCTTTATTATTGATACGCTCTAACAGGCTTTCTTTTGCCGTCGCTGAAACGGAAGTTATCAGAGCAAGTGCGGATAATGTAATAACTGATAGTTTTTTGAACATAATAGAATCCTTTTAATAGGTAAAATTAATTTTTTGCAAATTTAAGGGTAAAACGGACCGCTTGCAAATAACCAAATGGAATATCTAACAATTAAATAGATATACCAAGTTAAAGGATTCCGCAACAGTGTTTAAATTTTTTGCCTGAGCCGCAGATACAGGGCTGTTTTTGTGAAGGACGAGGCACGGTGGGATCAACAAAATACCAGCGTCCGTCTATCCGTACAAACAAAGATAATTCGTGATGCGCTTGTCTTCCTTCTTCAGCGTGAAACAGTGCGTTGAATTCAACCGTACTATGATTTTTGCTCAGGTTCGGTTGGTGAGAAAGTATTTCTAATCCGGCCCATTGGGTTGTTCTTCCCCATTGTTCCATCGCATCTTGGTTAAGCAGTTTTTGTTGGCTCGGCACTGTTGTCGCAACGAGATAAGCAATGTTTACTTGCGTATAAGCTGCATAACGCGAACGCATTAACTGTTCTGCCGTTTCCGGCAATACTGAACCTAAGTGGAACGGTTGGCAGCAATCGCTGTAGCGTTTGCTGGATTGGCAGGGGCAAAAGGTTGTCATATTTTTCCTTATCATATAAAAAAACCTGCATTATTTCACAATAACGCAGGTTTTGATTTTATTTTGTCAGATTATTTTTTAGTACGGGTGTGTAAACCTTTCTTCTCTAAATTACGATAAATGAGCCATTGTTGGACAATTGTAATTAAGTTTGAGGTTAACCAGTAAAGCACTAAGCCGGATGGGAACCACAAGAAGAAAACGGTAAATAGCACTGGCATAAATGTCATGACTTTTTGTTGCATTGGATCGGCAATCGGGGTTGGAGACATTTTTTGTAATAGGAACATCGAACCACCCATTAATAACGGCATGATGTAATACGGGTCTTGTGCCGATAAGTCCTGAATCCAGCCGAAGAATGGCGCATGACGTAATTCTACCGCTTCCATAAAGGTCCAATATAATGCGATGAAAATCGGCATTTGTAGTAGAATCGGTAAACAACCGCCCATTGGGTTCACTTTTTCTTCTTTATAAAGTTTCATCATTTCTTGGCTCATGCGTTGACGGTCATCACCGAAACGCTCACGCATTTCTTGAATACGCGGCTGCAACATCCGCATTTTTGCCATGGAGGTGTATTGCGCTTTGGTTAACGGATAAAGTATGGTTTTAACCACGATAGTGACGCAAATAATCGCTAAACCCCAGTTAATCACGACTTTTTGAATATTGGTTAATAACCAGAAAAGCGGTTTAGCAATAAACCAAGCCCAGCCGTAGTCTACGGTGAGGTCGAAGTTATTTGCAGCTTCTGCCATTGCCGACTGATCTTTCGGACCGGTCCATAAATGGCTGGTGATTGTCGCTTCACTGTTCGGTGCAACTTGTGTAATCGGACCGCGATAACCTATTGTGCCAATGCCGTTTGCGGTGCGGCTATAAAGGTTGTTATCTACATCTTGATTAGGGATCCAGGCTGAAACGAAATAGTGTTGCAAAATGGCTGCCCAACCGGCTTTCGTATCGATCGACAAGTTTGCTTTCGCCATGTCGTCAAAGCTGTATTTTTTGTAGTTCACTTCAGAAGAAGAATAAGCGCCACCGGTATAGGTCGGCATAGCAAAGTTGCCTGAACTGTCGATTAAGGTATGTTTTAACTGACCGTACGGTTGAAGTTCGAGCGTTTCTGCCGTCGGGTTGTTGATCGTATAGTTCACCGCGATATCATAGCTGCCACGTTTTAATACGAACGTTTTGGTGTAAGTGACACCATCTTTCTCAAACACGAGCGGTACGCTTAATTCGTTCTGACCGTCTGTTAACGTGAATTTGTCTGCGCTTGTTTGATATTGCGCACGGCCGGCATTGGTATCAATTCCGTTTTTGCCGACTAAACCGCTTTGTGCAACGTACAGTACTTTACCGTTGTCTTGTAATAATTCAAAAGGTGTATTTGAATTTAATTCCGCGTTATATTTTAACAAATCAGAATCAACCACATCACCGCCTAAAGTATCAACGGTTAAACGTAGTACATCCGTTTCAATGGTAATGGTTTTACCTTTAGTTGATTGTTCGTTAATCGCTGACGCTGCATTGGAAGACGCGGGTACATCACCGCTGGATTGTGCGGCAGCTTGTTGTGCTTGAGCTTGAGCATGGGCTTGCTTTTGAGCCTGGATTTCCGGGTCAAAATCTTGTTGCCATTGTGTAAAAATCAAAAATGACACAAGAAGCAAACCCATAATCAGTAAACTACGGTTTGAGTTCATTTTAGGTTCTCTGTGGTTAAAGTGAAAAGGCGGTAAGCCACCGTGAAAAGCAACTATTCTAATATAGGTTGCCGAACTCTCCAATGGCCTTTTGCAAATTTTAGTGAGAAAACGACCGCTTGTAGCGCTTTGCAGGCGGTCGGTAAAGTGCAAAATCATTGAACATTATTGTGATGTAATTCAAAAAAATAACAAAAATGTAACAAATATCCGCCAAAAAGTGTGGATTTATGCCATAATTTCAACTACCGCATTCGGCGGCAATGACACATAGCAAAACATCTCTTTTAGGAGGTTCTTGTGAGCCAAAAAAATACCATTATCTATACTCATACCGATGAAGCGCCCGCTTTAGCTACTCAGTCTTTACTACCGATCATTCGCGCTTTTACAAAAAGTGCCGATATTGATGTCGTGCTTTCCGATATTTCATTAGCCGGTCGTATTATTGCCTCTTTCCCTGAATATCTGAACGCCTCGCAGCGTATTCCTGATGCGTTAGCCGAATTGGGCGAGTTGGTGACAAAACCGGAAGCGAACGTCATTAAATTGCCTAATATCAGTGCTTCCGTGCCGCAACTGGTTGCAGCAATTACCGAATTAAAATCGCAGGGGTACAACTTGCCTGACTATCCGTCGGATCCTCAAACGGACGAAGAGAAATCGGTACGCGAGCGTTATGACCGAATCAAAGGCAGTGCGGTAAACCCAGTATTGCGCGAAGGAAACTCTGATCGTCGAGCACCAAAAGCCGTGAAAAATTTTGCGAAAAAATATCCGCACGGCATGGGCGCATGGAGCAAAGACTCCAAATCACACGTTGCGACAATGCAGGGCGGAGATTTCTTTGCAAACGAGCAGTCGGTGACGGTAGCGGCGCCGACAACGGTTTCTATCGTATTTACCGATAAAACCGGTCAAAAAAGCGAATTACGCAAACCGTTAGCATTAAAAGCCGGTGAAATTATTGATGCGACAGTCATGAGCAAAAAAGCGTTAGTCACGTTTTTAAATGAGCAAATTGCGGATGCTGCCGCTAAAGGCGTTCTGTTTTCTTTGCACATGAAAGCAACAATGATGAAAGTGTCCGACCCGATTATTTTCGGCCATGCAGTGAAAGCCTACTTCGCCCCGGTATTTGAACAATTCGGTGAACAATTAGCTGCCGCCGGTGTGAATGTGAATAACGGTTTCGGCAATTTGTTGGCAAACTTAGATAAATTAGACGCAGCGACCCGTAGCGCCGTTGAAAATGCTATCGCGGCGGTATATGCGCACAACCCTGATTTAGCTATGGTTGATTCCGACAAAGGCATTACCAATTTACACGTGCCGAGCGATGTGATTGTCGATGCGTCTATGCCTGCGATGATTCGTAATTCAGGTCGTATGTGGGATAAAAACGGTGAAGCACGTGACACCAAGGCCGTTATTCCGGACAGCAGCTATGCAGGCGTATATCAAACCGTGATTGATTTCTGCCGTGAACACGGTGCTTTTGATCCGGCAACAATGGGGACAGTACCCAATGTCGGTTTAATGGCGCAAAAAGCCGAGGAGTACGGTTCGCACGATAAAACTTTTGAAATCGCAACGGACGGTGTTGTTCAAATCGTGGATGACAAAGGCAATGTGCTAACTTCTCACCACGTGGAAGCAGGCGATATTTGGCGCGCTTGTCAAACCAAAGATGCGCCTATTAAAGACTGGGTGCAGTTAGCGGTCAATCGCGCTCGTTTAAGTCAAACACCGGCAGTGTTCTGGCTGGATAAAAACCGTGCGCACGATCGCAGTTTAATCGCCAAAGTGAACCAATATTTAGCGGAATCGGACACCGAAGGCCTGGATATTCAAATTCTTTCACCGGTTGAGGCGTGTTTATTTAGCTTGAAACGTTTGAAAAACGGCGAAGATACCATTTCTGTGACCGGTAATGTGCTACGCGACTATTTAACCGATTTGTTCCCGATTTTAGAGTTGGGTACCAGCGCTAAAATGTTATCGATCGTGCCATTAATGAACGGTGGCGGTATGTTTGAAACCGGTGCCGGCGGTTCAGCGCCGAAACACGTTCAACAATTCATCGCGGAAAACCATCTCCGTTGGGATTCTTTAGGCGAATTCTTAGCTTTAGCGGTGTCGTTAGAGCATTTGGCGCAGAAAAACGGCAATGCGAAAGCGCAAGTGTTAGCAGATACTTTAGATACGGCAACGGAACAGTTGTTATTAAACGACAAATCGCCGAAACGCAAAGCCGGTCAATTAGATAACCGCGGTAGCCATTATTTCCTCGCGCGCTACTGGGCGGAAGCTCTTGCGGCACAAGAGAAAGACGTTGAATTAAAAGCGCGTTTTGCGCCGATTGCCGACAAATTAGCCGGTGGGGAAGCTCAAATCCTTGCGGAATTAAATCGTGTTAGCGGTGCTGTGGATATTGGCGGCTACTATGCGCCGAATCCGCAAAAAACGGCGCAGGCAATGCGTCCAAGTGCAACGCTAAACGCAGTCATCGATTCGTTGTAATCTGCGTTATCTATCATTGAAAAACAAGCGGTCGGAATTTGCAAAAAATTTGCAGATTTCGACTGCTTGTATTTTTATCTAGCTTTGGAGTCAATACCGTCTATCGTACCGAATTGCAAAATATTGCTGCAATCAGACCGCTTGTCGTTACAATAAAATGGTGACTTTCAAACCTTTTTCACCGTTTATGTCATAGCCGTTTTCCACCTTCAGGTTGAAATGATGTAGCTCGGCGATACGCTGTACAATCGATAGCCCTAAGCCGCTACCTTTTTCATTTTGCCCGGCGGGACGATAGAAACGTTGTCCGAGTTTTGCCAAATCGACGTCATCTACGCCGCCGCCGTTATCTTCTACAATAATCTGACGCTTATTGAGGCTGATTTTCACCGTGCTGCCTTCCGGACAGTAACGTAACGCGTTGTCAATCAGGTTACGCAACATTAATGACAGCAACAATGGTTGACCGTTTTTCACATCCGGTGTGGCGATATGTTCGAATTCCAGTTCTATATTACGTTTTTGCGCACTGAAGTAGAGTTCGCCGATTAATGACGGAATCAATTTATCCCAATGAATCTCTTCAAGCCCTTCCAACGCTTTTAAATTATCCAAACGGGAAAGGGTGAGCAGCTGCTCAATCAGCTGTGTTGCACGATTAATTCCTTGAGTCAGATTGCCTAGCGCCTTTTCACGCAGAGCGATATCGTCACCGGCAATTTGTGCGATTTCCGTTTGGATTTTTAATGCGGCAAGCGGGCTACGCAGTTCGTGGGCGGCATCGGAAGTAAACCGCCGCTCTCTGAGTAACATGGTCGATGTTCTATCAAAAAAGTGATTTAAGCTGTTGACCAAAGGTAATATTTCTTTCGGCACTTCCGTTGAAAGCGGGCTGTTATCGTCAGGCGCCCGCTGTTTGACTTGTTCGCCGACACTTTTTAATGTTTGTAATTCTCGATTAATTATCCAAACAATTAAACCAAGCAGTAAGGGTAAACTGGCAAACCAGATCCACATTTGGCTAAACACCATGTCCGGCGTGAGATCATTGCGGTAGTCGAGTTCCTGCCCGACCGCCACTAAAAAACGATCGTTTACGGGTAGCCAGAAAATTCGCCATTCATCGTCATCCTCGGAATTTAATCGGGATATGGTAAAACCGCTGGCTTTTTCAAAAGGAAAATTTGCTCCATTGTTACCGTCGCTGAGTACCATTTCCCCTTGAGCGGTAAAGATAGCAAAGGCTAAAGCATCGTCATCAAATTTTGCTTTTTTGAATTTTTTATGATGTTCGCCTGTATATGGGCGTTGAGATTTGCGTTCTACCAGTAATGTACGAAGATCAGAAGAGGCGAGGCGCTGTGCAAATAAAATCTGATGGGCATCAAAGACTTTATTGACTTCGTGGCGAACTTGAACCCATGCAATTGCGGTGGAAACCAGCCAAATCAATACTGCCGTGCATGAAATCACGACGATTAAGCGAAAGCGTAGGCTGGTATTTTTAATAAGTTTCATCGTGTTTTCCTAAGGCATAGCCTACGCCGTGAACGGTACGAATAAATTGTTTTCCTAATTTTTGGCGTAAATTGTAAATATGGACTTCCAGCGCGTTGCTGCTGACTTCATCGTCCCAAGTATAGAGTTTTTCCTCAATCGCCGAACGGGTCAACACGCGGTCTTTGTTCAGCATAAACAGCTCGAGCAGATTATATTCGCGGGTCGTCAGCGTCACTTCTTCATCGCGTAAAAAAACTTTGCGTTGGTTCGGATCAAACTTAACCAAACTATGTTCAATAACCGGATTGGTATGGCCATAGCGACGGCGAATCAGTGCTTGTAAGCGGGCAACCACTTCGGCAAGAGCGAACGGTTTACAAAGATAATCGTCCGCACCGCGTTGTAAACCGGTAATGCGCTCGTCTAAGGTATCGCGGGCGGTTAAAATCAAAACAGGGACATCTTGATTGGCTCGGCGCCAGTTTTGTAACACATCCAAACCGTCCATTTTAGGTAAGGTGAGATCGAGTACAACGGCATCATAAGGCGCAGAGTCAATGGCATTTAAGCCGGTTTTTCCGTCGGTAAACCAATCGACACTGAATCCCGATTTGGTTAACCCGAGTTTTAAGCCTTCACCGATTAACGAATCGTCTTCAATTAATAAAATTCTCATTGCTCACCTCTCATTCAAACGGAAAAAGTGGCATTACTGCCACTTTCTACCGACGGGTTAGTTTAGTTTTTCAATGTTGTGGGCTTCCACTTCGGTTTTATTCCACGATTTATCTACTTCACCGTACACTTTGATTTCATCATTCGGCGTAATTTGCTGACTGCGCCATGCTTTACGTTCAATTTCAACCACAATCTCACCTGATGCATCACGGAAAAGAAATTCATCGTTATCGACTTGTTGAACGATTTTGCCTTGTAACACGACATATTGATCGTCTTTCATTGATGCAATATCAATCACTTGGCTCACGGCTTGTCCTTTATTCACGAAACCACCGTTTTGCATTGCTGCCTTGTTCGATTGATCTGACGGCCCTTGAAATCCGCCTTGTTGCGGGCTGGCTAATGCAGAAACGCTTGCGGTGGATAAGACAAGCGCTGTGATAAATGCTAATTTTTTCATAAATAAATCTCCGATAAAAGGTATTACAAATTTGCCGTAACATTGCCTCTTGGCTTTGTTGGATGCTATTACAGCAAACGAATCTTAAGGAAATCTTAAGCACTTAACAAATAAAAAGTGTGGCGATCACACACGTAATACAAGCGGTTGGTTTACGGTAATATTTTGCAAAAATCTTTAATACGTATCTTGATCCCGTAACAAATGCACATTCCCTTTGCGCCGTAAAAAACCCGAGCGGTCGAAATATTCAATCAATTGTACGGTGAGTTTACGCCCGTATTGGATTTCATCACGTAGTTGATTGACGGAAATTTCACCGTGTTGCACGATAAAATCTTTGATCAATTGTGCAAAGGCGACGATCTGCTCGTGTAATAAGAAACGATCTTTAACGATCGGCACCAAATAGCCGAGTTTACCCGCTTTATACAGCAGGTTTCGCATGTGTGTTTCATCCACCGAAAGGGCGGTAGCAATATCGCGTACCCAAAGTGCTTGGTTGGTGCGCTCAAAAATCGGGCGAATTTCCGCCCAAAGTTGCAATTCTGAATCGCTCAACTCAATACGATGTTGCGGAGTGTGGATCCAACCGCGGGTTTGGGCTAACTGTTTGTTTTCAATCAGTTCGTCAATAAAGTTGTAGATCAAAGCCTCTGGCTGTTCTAACGCGGCAATGCGATATAAGCGGGCTTTGGTGACACCGAGTTGATCATTGTGTTGGTGATGGTATTCCGTCAGTTTTTCGATAATCCGTTGCTGAATGTGTTGCTTGAAGGTCTCGGTAAATAACCATTTGGCACGGGTTTGATAACCGAGTGCGGCGAGATCTTCGGCAAAGATCTGTTCTATCCACAACAGTTTGTCCAGCGGCATGGCTTTGTCCGCCAAATAAATTGCAAATTTTTGCGCTAAATCGACCGCTTGTAACAGGCGGGTCAGATAAACCAATCGGAGATCGCTGCGTTTATGCCGTTTCGGCGAATCTATTTCGATCACATGTGCGCCGGCGAGGGTTTGGCTATCGTCACCGCTGCGGATAATCAGCTTATCGCCGAATACAATATGTAACGGTTCGTCCAAGATGATTTCGGCGACAGTTTCACTGTTCGCCGCCGCTTGTTTATCCGCTAATAAATTCATTTTGCCGGTAATATGGCTGGCGTAATGATAGAGATGGACAATGGTATTTTCTTTCAACGCTTGCGCCGTGGTGAGTTTTACCGTAATACGATCGGTGGCAAAGTTCGGAGCAAGTTCGGTGATCCAATCGCCACGCTGAATCTGTTCTTTTTCGACATTCGCAAGATTCAACGCCAAACGTTGTCCGGCAACGCCTTTTTCACTTTCTTGATTTTGAGCGTGAATATTTTTAATACGTACTTTTTGACCATCGGAGAGATAAAGCTCGTCACCGATATTCACACTGCCGGCGACAGCAGTGCCTGTAACGACTAATCCTGCGCCTTTCACATTAAAAACGCGGTCAACGGCATAGCGGAACGGTTTGTCGATCAGCTTGCTTTGCTGACTCAAATTCACCAAATGCTGTTTCAGCGGTTCAAGTAAACCCGCCGTGGCGGAGGTAATAAAAAACAGTCCGTCCTGTAAAAACGGAAATTGTTGTTTGAGCTGTTGAATTAAGGCTTCGATTTGGCTTTGCTGTGCACGATCGGCTTTGGTAATCACCACCATAATGTGCTTAAAATTGAGCAAACGAAGAATGGCTAAATGCTCGACGGTTTGCGGTTTAATCCCTTCATCCGCTGCGACAACCAGCATGGCGTGTTGTACCCCGCCCAAACCGGCAAGCATATTGGATAAAAATTTCTGATGCCCCGGCACATCAATAAAGCCGAGAATATCATTTTCAATCGGCAAATAAGCATAGCCGAGGTCGATAGTCACTCCGCGCCTTTTTTCTTCAGGCAAATGGGCGGTGTGCGTGCCGGTTAAGGCGTGTAATAAAGTCGTTTTGCCATGGTCCACGTGACCGGCGGTGACGATGATCATTGTGTCTCCAACATCAAAATAAGTTGCTCAAACTGCGCCACGCTTCTTACATCCAACCACATTTTTTGTTGGAAAAGACGGGCGATGATTGGGCGGGAGAAGGCTTTAAATTGCTGCTCTAATTCAAGTAAATCGCTCTGTTTGTCGGCGGAAATCGTGACTGCAAGAGAAGCGATGTTTTCGGTCGGCAACGCCCCGCTGCCGATTTGGGCGGAACTTGGTTCGATTTGCAAAATATAGCGCGAATCTAACCGCTTGTGGAGGGCGTTTTTAAGCCGTTCGGCTTTAAGCTGCAAACTTTCCGGCGATTGAGTCAGCAGCTGTAATGTCGGTAATGCTTCGCTTAACCGCTCCGGCAGTAAATAGTGGCGCAAAGTTGCTTCCAGCGCGGACAAAATCACCTTATCACAGCGCAGTACCCGTTTGAGCGGATGTTGTTGTAGCCGTTCGATAAAATGTTGCTTGCCAACGATAATCCCTGCTTGCGGTCCGCCTAATAATTTGTCGCACGAGAATGAGACTAAATCTACACCCGCAGCAACTTTTTGTTGCACCATCGGTTCGGCAGGCAAGCCCAATGCTGCCATGTCGATGAGTGAACCGCTTCCTAGATCGCTGATAACCGGTAGATTGAATTCTTTAGCAAGAGCCACTAATTCCTCTTCGCTGACGCTGGAAGTAAATCCCTGAATTTGATAGTTACTGGTGTGAACTTTCATTAAAAAGGCGGTATTTTCGTTGATCTCGTTGCGATAATCCTTTATATGGGTTCGGTTGGTCGTGCCGACTTCTACCAATCTACAGCCGGCTTGCGCCATAATATCGGGAATACGGAATGCGCCACCGATTTCGATCAATTCGCCACGTGAAATAATCACTTCTTTACCTTGTGCAAACGTTGCCAACATCAATAATACGGCTGCCGCGTTGTTATTGACGATACAAGCGGCTTCTGCACCGGTGAGTTGTTGAATCAATTTGGAAATGTAGAGATCGCGGTGGCTACGTTTACCTGCATCAATATCAAATTCTAACGCTACGTTATGACGCATTGCGTTCGTTGCGGCTTCTATCGCTTTTTCCGACCATAAACCTCGCCCGAGATTGGTGTGTAAGACCACGCCTGTCAGGTTAAACACACTTTTGATTTCTACCTGCTGTTGCTGTTTTAAACGTTGCTCAATCACCGAGAAAATAGAAGTCTCGGATGTGATAAAGTTCGGTAGCGAATGGGTTCGTTGGATTTGTCGGCGAATTTGTTCGATCAACTCGCGAGCTTGCTCCACAACGGTTTTATGCCCGAATTGTACAATTAATGATTTACCTTGGGGTGTCTGAATCAGCTTGTCGATCGAAGGAATAGCTCGAAATAAATTTTGCATAGAAGGAATCCGTTGAGATATTTTGCACAATTCTAATAAATTCAGTAGAATAGCGCCACTTTTTCGGAGGTGCGTCATGTCCGGTGATGTGGCAGGATTTCAAATCCTGTTGAGGACGCCAGCGTTCTCGGGTGGGTTCGACTCCCATGCGCCTCCGCCAATAAACTGACTCTTCAAACCATGACCAGCAAACGTAAACGTCCGACACTTCAAGATATTGCCACTCATCTCGGTATTACCAAAATGACCGTTAGTCGTTATTTACGTAAGCCGGATTCAGTCGCGTTTGAAACGCAACAGCGTATTGCTCAAGCGATTGAACAGTTCGGTTATATTCCGAATCGTGCGCCGGATATTCTGTCAAATGCCAAAAGCCGTGCAATCGGTGTGCTAGTACCTTCTCTTACCAATCAAGTTTTTGCCGATGTGATTAAAGGGATTGAACTGATTACCGATAATGCCGGTTATCAAACGATGTTAGCGCACTACGGCTATAGTGAAATAAAGGAAGAACAGCGAATTGAGTCTTTACTTTCTTATAATGTGGACGGTTTGATTTTGTCGGAAAATCATCACACCGAGCGTACACTGAAAATGTTGGAAGTTGCGAATATTCCGGTGATCGAAATAATGGACAGTAGCGAAATCGGAATTCAACAAGCGGTCGGTTTTGACAATATTTCTGCAGCGCAATCGATGGTTGAAACGATGATCAACCGCGGGCATAAAAATGTGGTTTATTTTTCTGCGCGGATGGACAAACGGTCTCATCTTAAAATGCAGGGCTATGAACAGGCAATGCGTAAACACGGTTTAACTCCGCACAGCTTAACCACCGAAGAACCGTCCTCTTTTACTTTGGGGGCGCAGCAGTTACGCCAAGCGTTAAAACAATTTCCTGAAATTAACGGTATTTTCTGCACCAACGATGACTTGGCGATCGGTGCGTTGTTTGAGTGTCAGCGTTTAGGGATTAAAATTCCAAAACAGATTGCCATTGCCGGTTTTCATGGTCACGATGTCGGACAATCTCTTACCCCGCAGTTAGCGACAGTGATCACGCCGCGTTTGGAGATTGGTAAAGTCGCCGCTCAAGAGTTACTCAACCGCATTCACGGTATTCCACAGCAAAGCAGTATTATTAATCTCGGCTATCAAATTCATTTAGGGCAGAGTATTTAATTTACAAGCGGTCTGTTTCTGCGGATTATTTGCAAATAAAAAACGCAGACAGAAGACCGGCTGTCAGCGCTTTTTTAAATAGATTTAGATTAAATGGCTGCGGCTTTTTGTCTGACGATCTCAAACAAACACACGCCTGTCGCCACGGATACATTCAGCGATGATACCGATCCTGCCATTGGAATACTCACCAGTTGATCACAATGTTCACGGGTAAGACGACGCATTCCATCCCCTTCTGCCCCCATCACTAACGCAACCGATCCAGTTAATTTCACCTGATACAGACTTTCTGTGGCTTCGCCAGCTGTGCCGACGATCCAAATATTACGTTCTTGTAACTCACGCATAGTACGGGCGAGATTTGTTACGCGAATAAGTGGCACGGTTTCCGCTGCACCGCAAGCCACTTTGCGAGCCGTTGAAGTGAGCTGTGCCGATTTGTCTTTTGGCACAATCACGGCATCAACCCCTGCCGCATCGGCAGTACGCAAACAAGCCCCTAAGTTATGGGGATCGGTCACACCGTCTAAGATCAATAAGAACGGATTTGCTTTGCGATCTAAAATTTGGTCAAGATCGCTTTCATTTAGCTCTTTAGCTGGAATGACTTTGGCGATAATCCCTTGATGTACTTCGCCTTGGGCTTTGTTATCAAGGGCTTGGCGATTGACCTGCTGAACTCGAATACCTAAACGTTGTAATTCGTTGAGTAATGGAGTTAATCGTTTATCTTCACGACCTTTTAGCACAAACACTTCGATTAATCGTTCGGGTGCGACATCTAAAAAGGATTTAACGGCGTGAATACCGTAGATTTGTTCGCTCATAATAGTATTTTGTTAAATTAGACTTTGATTGTTTTCTCTCACTTCGTGTTTTAAGGCTGCCAAATCTCCCCTAACCCCTCTTTGCTAAAGAGGGGAATTAAATCGAAGAAAATTATTCATTCATTTGACAAATTGATATCGTTTTGAAGTTCTTCGATATTTAAATTTCCTATGAAACAGTCCCCCTCTTTAGCAAAGAGGGGTTAGGGGAGATTTGGCAGAATAAATTCACGAAGAAAATAATTTTAATGCTCTCTTGTTTTAAAGAATTCCACATCCGGATAACGTTCTTGAGCCAAGTTGAGATTTACCATTGTCGGGGCTATATAGGTTAAGTTATCGCCACCGTCTAAGGCTAAATTCTGCTCGTTTTTGCGTTTAAATTCTTCAAACTTCTTCACATCTTTGCATTCCACCCAACGGGCGGTCGCCACATTGACGGTTTCGTAGATGGCTTCGACGTTATATTCAGTTTTCAAGCGTGAAACCACCACGTCAAACTGAAGCACACCGACTGCACCGACGATTAAGTCGTTATTCATCAACGGACGGAACACTTGCACCGCACCTTCTTCCGACAGTTGTACCAAGCCTTTAAGCAACTGTTTCTGCTTGAGCGGATCTTTTAGGCGGATACGGCGGAACAATTCAGGGGCGAAGTTCGGAATACCGGTAAATTTCAAGTTTTCCCCTTGGGTAAAGGTATCGCCGATTTGGATCGTGCCGTGATTATGTAAACCGATAATATCGCCGGCGTATGCTTCTTCAGCGTGAGAGCGGTCGCCAGCCATAAAGGTTAAGGCATCGGAAATGATCACATCTTTGCCGATACGAACGTGCTTGAGCTTCATTCCTTTTTCATATTTGCCCGATACTACACGCATAAAGGCAACACGGTCGCGGTGTTTTGGATCCATATTCGCTTGGATTTTAAACACAAAGCCACTGAATTTTTCTTCGTTGGCTTCCACTTTGCGTAAATCAGACTCACGGGCTTGCGGAGCGGGTGCCCATTCCGTTAGACCATCTAAGAAGTGATCGACCCCAAAGTTACCTAATGCTGTACCGAAGAAAACAGGGGTTAATTCGCCGTTTAAGAAGGCGTCCAGTTCAAATTCGTGGCTTGCCCCTTGTACCAGTTCTAATTCGTCACGCAATTGTTGGGCTAAATCATCGCCCACAGCGGTATCAAGTTCAGGATTGTTCAAGCCTT
This sequence comes from Glaesserella sp., assembly GCF_041814905.1. Lineage (NCBI taxonomy): Bacteria > Pseudomonadati > Pseudomonadota > Gammaproteobacteria > Pasteurellales > Pasteurellaceae > Glaesserella > Glaesserella sp. The sequence continues at coordinate 40,301 of NZ_JBGXYA010000009.1, forward strand.
TGACGATACGCACTTCCTGAATGGTATGTCCTTGCCCTGTTTGGTAAAGATAGGTTTCATCTTTATAGAGATGATACACCCCTTTGAACAACTTACCGCACCCAATCGGCCACGTGATCGGCGCACAGTTGATCTTCAACACGTTCTCAACTTCATCTAACAGTTCCATCGGATCACGAATATCACGGTCTAGCTTGTTCATAAAGGTTAAAATCGGCGTATCACGCAAGCGGGTGACTTCCATCAATTTAATGGTACGTTCCTCAACCCCTTTTGCACTGTCGATCACCATCAAACAGCTGTCCACCGCCGTTAAGGTACGATAGGTATCTTCCGAGAAGTCTTCGTGCCCCGGGGTGTCAAGTAAGTTTACCAAGCAATCGTTATAAGGGAACTGCATTACAGATGTGGTAATCGAAATCCCACGTTGTTTTTCCATTTCCATCCAGTCGGATTTTGCGTGCGCTTGCGAGCCTTTGCCTTTTACCGAACCTGCGGTTTGAATAGCGTTTCCGTAAAGTAACACTTTTTCGGTGATGGTCGTTTTACCGGCATCGGGGTGAGAAATAATCGCAAAGGTTCTGCGTTTATTGACTTCTTGAGGGTAGTTATTTAGTGACATTCTATTCTCGTTTTCTGTTTCAAAAATGGCGGGTATTTTCGCTTATTTGAGTGCTCATCACAACCGACAAAGGCGTTTTATCCTAAATTTGCAATATTTTTGCCAAAAGTGACCGCTTGTAAGTTACAACGCTGACCGAAAGCCCAAATAATTTCAGTGCATAATTTACAAGCGGCAAGATTTTAAGCATAATTTGTACATAATTCTTTGATCTTTCAACTTTACTTTTTTATAGGAGCTTACAATGCGTTGGTATTTTTATGCCATAAAAAATATTTTTAACTATAGTGACCGAGCGAGAAGACGGGAATATGGTTGGTTTTTTCTCGGGAATTTTTTGGTTTCACTTGCGATAGTTCTTATTTTATGGTTAGTGATGGCAGGGGCGGTTTTAAGTATTGTTTCTTTCGGTCAAAACACTAGTATGTCGATGGGCGGAGCGGTGAGCTTGGGCATTTTTGGGATTTTAATCTACTTGTTTCTCTTTCTTTACGGCGCCGTTGTGTTTCTCGTTTCACTGAGTGTCACTGCGCGTCGTTTGCATGATTTGGGCTGGTCCGGTTGGTGGCAGATACTGTTTTATGCTCTTCCGATTTTTGCGTTCATTCCGTTTCTAGGTGCTTTGGCTGATATGGGGATAGAGATGGAGCGTTTAAATACGGATATTATTCCGTCTCAGTATGTTTCTATGGCGAATACATTTGAATTAACGTTTGGGGCCGTTTGTCTTGTGATGTTGGTGATTTCTTGTTTTTTAATGTTCAAAAGCGGGCAGCCTTTTGACAATAAATACGGTCCGAATCCAAAAGCGGGAGAATCTAAACCAACGACAGAAATTACTCCGCAACAGATTGAGCCTAACGTGTCAGAAGTTAAGGCACAAACTCCACAACAACATTCGCGTTTTGTTCAATAACAGCAATATCTTCGTTTAAAAGTCGATAAAAAGGAAGCGTTCGGATTATTTTGAAGCAAATTAGTGTGATCTTTTACTGATTTTGAAGAACGACTTCTTTTTTGTTTGCCAGAACTATGTAACTATTGAACAATGAGTCGACAAAGTTCGTGTTTTCATATTAGAAAACTCGTATAATTCGTCGCACACTTTTATTTCATTTATTTATTCTAAGAGGTAACACTATGGGTGGTATTAGTATTTGGCAACTGCTGATTGTTGTGGCAATTATCGTTTTATTGTTCGGTACGAAAAAACTGCGAACCCTCGGTTCGGATTTGGGGGAATCGGTGAAAGGTTTCAAAAAAGCGATGAGTGACGATAAACCGAAAGATGCCGAATTTGAAAAAGTAGAACAAAAGCAGGCGGATTCGGCGGAACAAAAAGCAAAAGACAAAGAGCAGGCATAATCCGTGTTTGATATTGGTTTTTCCGAATTAGTCCTCGTGTTTATCGTGGGCTTGGTGGTGTTAGGGCCGAAACGCTTACCGATCGCCATTCGTACGGTGATGGGATGGGTTCGTACTATTCGCGGATTGGCGGCAAACGTTCAAAATGAATTGGCACAAGAACTCAAATTGCAAGAGCTGCAAGAGAGCATAAAAAAAGCCGAAGCATTGAACTTAAGCAAACTTTCACCGGAATTAAGTAAAACCGTTGAAGAATTAAAGCAATCGGCGCAAAAAATGCAAGCGGATTTGACCTCGGCCAAAAGTGATATTCAGCACCTTACGGAAGAACAAGTTGCCGAAATTCAAAACAAAATAGAGCAGGAAAGCCAAACGTTAGCGTCGGGAAATCTGCAAAATTCCGAGTCAAACGCACCTGATGTAGAAACGACAGAACCTCAACTTTCGGAGGCTGAAATTGCTGAACTTGCCGAAGCAGATGAAGAAAAACTGATGGCATACTATCCGCCTGACGATGATCTTGCTTCTGTTGACCCTCAACCAAAACAGGATAAACAGAATGTCAGTTGAAGAGTCTCAACCCCTGATTACTCATTTGATTGAACTGCGTAACCGCTTACTCAAAGCGGTTATTTGCGTTTTAATTGTATTTTGTGCCTTGGTTTATTGGGCGAATGATATTTATAGTTTATTAGCCAGCCCGCTTACCGAACGTTTACCGGCAGGGGCGACTATGATTGCGACAAATGTCGTGACGCCGTTTTTTACGCCGATTAAGCTGACGGCGGTCGTTGCCGTGTTTTTGTCGGTGCCTTACATTCTGTATCAAGTTTGGGCGTTTGTTGCACCGGCATTGTATAAAAGCGAGAAACGTTTAGTTTATCCGTTATTGATTTCGAGTACTTTGTTATTTTATTTAGGTGTCTTTTTTGCTTACTACGTCGTGTTTCCGTTAATCTTCGGGTTTCTGACGACCACCGCACCGCAAGGTGTGGTGATGGCGACGGACATCAACAGTTATCTGGATTTTGTGCTGACCATTTTCTTGGCGTTCGGTGTCTGTTTTGAAGTGCCGGTTGCGATTATTCTGCTTTGTTGGGCAGGCGTGACGACGCCGGACGATCTCCGCGCCAAACGTCCTTACATTATTGTGGCGGCGTTTATTATCGGCATGTTGCTGACGCCGCCGGATGTGTTTTCGCAAACCTTGTTGGCGGTGCCGATGTGCTTGTTATTCGAGGTCGGCGTGATTGTGTCTCGATTCTACACACCGAAAGACGATGAAAACGAATCGGAACACGAACATAACGCATAGCATACCCTGTCAACCCGCTTACAAGCGGGTTGATTGTTTACATATTTTGCAAAATAGGAATTGAATATGACCCAATATCTTTTATCACCTTTTCCGACGCGACGCATGCGTCGTTTACGTAAACATGATTTCAGCCGTCGTTTGGTGGCGGAAAATACATTAACGGCGGCGGATCTGATTTATCCGGTCTTTGTCATTGAAGGGGAAAATCAGCGGGTTGCCGTACCGTCGATGCCCGGTGTCGAACGTTTAACCCTTGATCAACTATTGATTGATGCGGCGCTGTTAGTTAAATACGGCGTACCGGCGATCGCCCTGTTTCCGGTGGTCGGCGACGCGAAAAAATCGCTGACGGCGGAAGAAGCGTATAATCCGAACGGATTAGCACAACGCGCGGTGCGGGCGTTGAAACAAGCTTTCGGTGACAAACTTGGAGTGATTACCGATGTGGCGTTGGATCCGTTCACCACTCACGGACAAGACGGCATCATTGATGATGAGGGGTATGTGGTCAATGATATTACTACCGAAGTGTTGGTTAAACAGGCATTATCGCATGCCCAAGCCGGTGCGGATATCGTTGCACCGAGCGATATGATGGACGGACGTATCGGCGCCATTCGAGCCGCCTTGGAAGATAACGGCTTTATTCATACGCAAATCATGGCGTATTCGGCAAAATATGCTTCGAATTATTACGGTCCGTTCCGTGATGCCGTCGGTTCTGCGGGCAATCTCAAAGGCGGAAATAAGAAAACCTACCAACTCGATCCGGCGAACGGTGACGAAGGGTTGCAGGAAGTGGCTCTCGATATTCAAGAAGGCGCGGACATGGTGATGGTGAAGCCGGGTATGCCTTATTTGGATTTGGTTTATCGGGTGAAAGAAGCCTTCGGTGTGCCGACGTTTGCTTACCAAGTATCGGGCGAATATGCCATGCATATGGCGGCGATTCAAAACGGCTGGCTGAAAGAGAAAGAGTGCATTATGGAATCACTACTTTGCTTTAAACGTGCCGGCGCCGACGGTATTCTGACCTATTTTGCCAAACAGGTGGCGGAATGGTTATATCTTGAAGCCAAAGCTAAATAGCTCTATAAGCGGTGGTTTGGTAAATCTGGGGCATCACAAGTGAAATTTCCGATCTACTCCCACCGCGCAAATTCAATGTATTCCGCTAATTCCGGATATTGTTTTAACCATTTTTGCCATTGCACTTTATCCACTTCCACTTCAATCAACCGATCACCGAATTGATTAAAACGTTCGGCTTTAATGCAATGCTGTTGGTAAAATTCGGCATAAATCCGACCGCTTGTTGTAGGTAACAGCACGGTTTCGCAAACTAATTCATTTTTCAACCTTGCGCGTATTGCCTCAAACAATAAATCAATGCCCTGATTGGTTTGGGCTGATAAATACACAGCCACCGGTTTGTCGTCATCACTGTAATCAATATGCGGCTCAATCCCTTCCAAGCGATCGACCTTGTTAAACACTAACAAGGTGGGAATATCTAAGGCGCCGATCTCATCCAACACGGCATTGACCGCTTCAATATTCTCATTTTTACGTTGATCGGCGGCATCAATGACGTGCAATAGTAACGTAGCTTCGGTGGTTTCTTGCAGCGTAGATTTAAACGCCGAAACTAAATCATGCGGTAAAAAGCGAATAAAACCGACTGTATCGGCAAGAATGGCGGTACCAACATCTTGTATTTGAATGCGTCGCAACGTTGGATCAAGAGTAGCGAACAGTTGGTCCGCGGCATACACACCGGCATGAGTAATTGAATTAAACAGTGTGGATTTGCCGGCATTGGTATAACCGACTAACGATATCGTTGGAATATCCGCTTTTTGGCGCGTCTTACGGTTTTGATCACGCTGTTTGCTAACTTTTTCCAAACGGTTTTGGAGTTGTTGAATTCGTACTCGAATTAAACGGCGATCGGTTTCCAGCTGTGTTTCACCCGGTCCGCGTAAGCCGACGGCTCCACCTTTTTGCTGATCCTGATTACCTAAACGGCGCACAAGACGGGTAGATAAGTGGCGAAGCTGTGCCAATTCAACCTGTAACTTACCTTCATGAGAACGCGCTCTCTGTGCAAAAATATCGAGAATCAACCCTGTTCGGTCAACAATACGGCAGTCACATAACGACTGTAGATTACGGGTTTGCGCAGGGCTGAGCGAATGATTAACCAATACTACCGTTGCTTCAAACTGTTTTACTGCATCGGCGATTTCTTCTGCTTTTCCTTGCCCGACATAATATTTGATGTGCGGAGCGGAACGGGTTGTCGTGAGGGTTGCTGCAATTTCTACCCCGGCAGATTCGGCTAAAGTTTGGAATTCAATTAAATTCTCAACGTCTTTATGTTGAGACAAATAGAGATGAACCAAAATCGCGCGCTCTTTCGCCTGATTTGGCAGTTCCGTCGCGGGCGGAGTTGATTTTTCTTCAGACAATGTAAAACCAAACACAGAATCCTCTGTGTTTGGTTGTGATAATACGAAGTGTGGTGTCGTACTCAGTTGCGATTATTCCGCTTTTTCCGCCACATCGCTTTGTTGCTGCGCGTGACCTGAATTATTGTTGTGAGAAATCGAACGAGCCGGAACTACAGTCGAAATAGCATGTTTATATACCATTTGACTTACGGTATTTTTTAATAAAATTACAAATTGATCAAAAGATTCGATCTGCCCTTGTAACTTAATGCCGTTAACAAGATAAATTGAAACAGGAATACGCTCACGGCGAAGAGCATTCAAATATGGATCTTGTAAAGACTGACCTTTTGCCATTTTCTTTTCCTTCTAATAATTATATTTTATGTAATTTTAGGATAATAAATATTTATCATCCCAGCCCTTAAAAGCAGGATGATATTACCACAGTTTATCTTGCTTTTGCTCCAAATTTTCAATGATTTTCATATACGAACCTTGCGGATTCAAGCTATCAAGCCACTCCAGTTCACTGCTCCAACCTCTTAACCACGTAATTTGGCGCTTAGCAAGTTGACGGGTAGCGCATATCCCTTTGAAGATCGCCTCATCCAAACCGATCTTCCCATCGAGGTATTCCCACATTTGGCGGTAACCTACACAACGGATTGAGGGTAAATTTGCGGTTAAATCGCCGCGTTCGTATAAGCGTCGTACTTCTTGTTCAAAGCCCAGTTCAATCATCTTGTGAAAGCGTTGTTCAATACGTTGATGCAATACCGCACGCTCTTGCGGCGCAATGGCAAACTGTAAAATATCGTAAGGAATCGGCTCACCTTGTTGTGTAGTCAATTCGGTCATTGTTTTGCCTGAAATATAGAACACTTCTAACGCTCGGTTAATCCGTTGGCTATCGTTCGGATTGATCCGTTCGGCAGCAATCGGATCGATTTTCAGCAGATCTTGATGTAACGCTGACCAACCGAACTGCGCCGCTTTTGTTTCGATTTCGGTTCGAACAGCCGGATCGGATGATGGCAAAGGAGATAACCCCTCCAACAAGCCTTTGTAATATAACATGGTGCCGCCAACCAACAAGGGGATCTTCCCTTGCGCACTGATGTCTGCCATTTCACGCAAGGCATCTTCGCGGAAATTAGCGACCGAATAACTTTCCAGCGGATCGAGAATATCGATCAGGCGGTGAGGAGCCAGCTCAAGTTCGGCTTTGCTCGGTTTGGCGGTACCGATATCCATGCCTTTATAAATCAGCGCAGAATCGACGCTAATTACTTCAACCGGTAGATTTTGACGGAGTCTGATGGCGAGATCGGTTTTTCCCGATGCGGTCGGTCCCATTAAAAATATGGCAAGAGGTTTCTGCATTTGGTGGTTATCTAAAAAATTACAAGCGGTGCGATTTTACCGAAAATTTGCAAATTTTTCAGTAAATCTGACCGCTTGTTTGCGATTCGATGACATTATAATCCTATCGCATATTTCAACGCTTTTTTCTTTAACGGCGATACTTTTTCCGCCATAATCAACGCCAAATTGCGAGCCACTTTAATCGGTAATAACTCCGTTTTAAAGGCTTTATAAAATACGTCCATGCCGGTTTGCATTAACAGATTATCCGGTTTGCGTTTTTGTTCATAGCGTTTTAACACGGCGTTATCGGCTAAGTCTTCGCCTTTAGACAACGCTTTTTCAAACACGTCAAGCAGTGCTTTGACATCTTTGAAGCCTAAATTCACCCCTTGACCGGCAAGCGGATTGATCGTGTGAGCGGAGTCTCCGACCAATACAACACCGTTTTTAAAATAGTGCTGTGCGTGTTGGCGTGTCAGCGGAAAACCGGCGTGATGGATAACATCGACTTTGCCTAAACGCGTTGGGAAATGACACTTGATCTCCTCACTTAATTTCGCCGATGACATCTGTCTTAGCTGCTGAATTCGTTGCGGAGAATCATACCAAACCACACAACCGTTATGATCTGACAAAGGTAGAAATGCCCGCGGACCACTCGGAAAAAACTGTTGCCAAGTAACACTTTGCTGTGGCAGCTCGGTTTTTACTATCGCCAGTAAACAGTGCTGACGATACTGCCAACTGGTTAAGCCGATTCCCGCCCAGCTACGAACTATCGAGTTCGCACCGTCACAAGCAATCACTAACGGGGCGGAAAATTCCGTGTGATTATCTAAAGAAATCCGCCAATTCCCCATGTCATCCCGATTTGCAAAAATGTGCTCGAATCCGACCGCTTGCACACAATTCGGGTAATGATTAAGCGTTTGCCAAATCCCGATTTGAATCACGTTGTTTTCTACCATATAACCCAGTTTATCCAATCCCAATTCATTCGCATGAAAAGTCGTGTGAAAACCGTCGATTTCCCACGTTTCCAAACCGTCGTAGGGGCAAACCCGCATTGTCGCTATTGCCTGCCATGCGCCAAGTTTCTCCAGTAAATCCACCGATGCTACGCTGATTGCCGAAATGCGGACGTCGTACGGGTCCTCGGTCGAAAACGTCGGTAACGGATTTTTTTCAATTAAAGCGACCTTCAAGCCGAGTTTTGCCAAACCCAATGCTGTCGCTGCGCCGACCATACCGCCGCCAATCACAATAATCTCTTGCTGACTCATTATTTTTATCCTTTCAAAAAGTTGTGGAAATTTTACTACAACTGAGGCGAACCACACCGATTTTTGCGGTATTTTTGTGATCTGCGTCGACAAACCGATATTTTTTACTACTCAGGCAAGGAGATTCTTCCTAAGCTAGCGAAAAAGGAGGAAGATGATGTCTTTAGCGATTGTTTATAGTCGCGCTTCTATCGGGGTTGAAGCGCCGCTGGTGACTATTGAAGTACACATGAGCAACGGTAGCCCGGGGCTGAATCTTGTCGGCTTGCCCGAAGCGAGTGTCAAAGAAGCGCGTGATCGGGTGCGCAGTGCGTTGATAAATGCCAATTTTGATTTTCCTGCACGGCGAATTACCATCAATCTTGCCCCTGCCGATTTGCCCAAAGAAGGCGGGAGATTTGATTTGCCTATCGCCATCGGTATTCTCGCCGCTTCAGGGCAGATCGATTCGGATAAATTGAAATGTGTTGAGTTTTTAGGCGAGCTTTCACTCACAGGGCATTTACGTGCGATACAAGGGGCGATTCCTGCGGTGATTGCCGCCCGAAAAACCAAACGTGAAATTATTATTCCCCGTTCCAACAGCGACGAAGCTTCTTTAGTTCCCAATACCCGAACTTACTGTGCCAATACGTTATTGCAGGTTGCCAATTTTTTGAATAATCGTGACCAACTGCCCGTTGCTCAGCAACATTTGCAAAATAATCCGCCAAACCGACCGCTTGTATACCGTGATTTAACCGATATTATCGGGCAGCAACATGCGAAGCGAGCCTTGATGATTGCCGCAAGCGGGCAGCATAATCTACTGTTTTTAGGTCCGCCCGGTACAGGAAAAACTATGCTTGCCAGTCGGCTTGCCGATCTTCTGCCGGAGATGAATGATGAAGAAGCCATTGAAACGGCTTCGGTAACCAGCTTAGTACATAATGAACTCAATTTTCACAACTGGAAAAAACGCCCGTTTCGTTCCCCTCATCACAGTGCGTCAATGGTGGCGTTGGTCGGAGGCGGTTCGATCCCCAAACCCGGTGAGATTTCCCTTGCGCATAACGGCATACTTTTTTTAGACGAGCTGCCCGAATTTGAGCGTAAAGTATTAGATGCGCTTCGCCAACCGTTAGAAAGCGGCGAGATTATTATTTCGCGCGCCAATGCCAAAGTACAATTTCCAGCACGCTTTCAGCTGATTGCGGCAATGAACCCGAGTCCGACCGGGCACTATCAAGGTAGCCATAATCGTGCCACTCCACACCAAGTGATGCGATATTTAAACCGTCTGTCAGGTCCGTTTTTAGATCGATTTGATCTGTCTATCGAAGTGCCGTTATTGCCAAAAGGGGCGTTGCAAAATCGTAACGAACAACGCGGAGAAACCACCGAACAGGTGCGCAAGCGGGTGTTTGACGCGAGAAATTTGCAAATTGCCCGGCGAGGTAAAATCAATTCGCAACTGACTACCCGCGAAATTGAACAGGATTGCCGTTTAAGCGCCCAAGATGCTGCTTTTTTGGAAAACGCACTGACTAAACTAGGGCTTTCGGTACGTGCCTACCATCGTATTCTCAAAGTTTCCCGTACTATTGCCGATCTTGCCAACGAGCCGCAAATTCAGCAGGTACATTTAGCCGAAGCTTTGGGATATCGGGCGATGGATAAGTTGCTGCAACGATTACAGGAATAAATTTCCCTAGCCGAATACCTCTGTCACTAACTTGGTTAAGCAATCCATGAGCATTAATTCTTGATTAACCGCATTCACTTCTACCAAATCCCGTTGGGTTTGTTGAAGAATTTGATGCCCTTTCAATAATGCTTGAGAAGAGAGTACTTGGCTGAACGGAATAATTCCGTTTTGTAAATCGGGATTCACCCAACTGGTTGCGATAGCCATTTTGGCTTTTAGTGCGTCCGCAAAAAAAGAATCCAGCCATTCCAATTGTTCCAACACTTGGGCTTTTTCTTTATCAAAGGCGGAAAACAGCAACCAAACATCGCGGCTTTTATAGAATCGCCAAAATGTTTGCAGGAAGGTTTTTCGGTTCTGTAAGCGGTCGTTTTCAAGGAAAGTTTTGCAAATCAGCGGGCGGTGATGGCAAATACGTAATGCCGTTTCAATATCTGCCGTAGGAATTTCAGGGAATTGATGATGTAACCAATCATAGGCTTGAGCCATTTCCGGTGCATGAATCAACCACGTTTGGCAGCGGCTTTGAATCGTGGCGAGCATTGCCGATTGCTGTGGGGCTTTCAGCAAAAAATAGACTTTTTCATGGGGTTCTTCAAGGGTTTTCAATAACGCATTGGCTGCGGCTTCCGTTAAACGTTCCGCATTTGTAATATACACCACAGAATTACCGCCCTGTTGTGAAAATTGGTGTAATTTCGCGGTAATATCTCGAATTTGGTCGATACCGATATCTTTGTCGTCAATGGATTCGATCGGGTGAAAATCAGGATGATTACCGCTTTGCCACAGCAGGCAGCTTTTGCACTGCCCGCAAGGTTCACTGCCGTGCGGTTGCTGGCAGAAAAGCCAATGGGAAAATTGACGGATAAGATCGGTTGTATCAAGACCAATATCCGTTTTAAATAGCAAGGCGTGATGTCCCCGTCCGTTTATAAAAGCGTCGGTGAGTCGGGTATAGGTTTGAATATGCCAAGGATAGAGTGCGTTCATTTTTAACATCAAAGAAATAGCGATAAATGCTGCAACCAATTTTCCAACGCACGTTTAATATCCGCTGAAACTTGTTCCATCGGCTGCTCGGCGTCAATAATTACCGCTTTCGGATTATGTTGGGTCAATACCAGATAACGCTCACGGGTACGGTGGAAAAAGTCGATGTCGAGTTGCTCAATACGATCTAACGCCCCACGTCCCCTTGCTCGTTCCAACCCAATTGACGGTTCAATATCAAGGTAGATCGTAAAATCAGGTTCAAAATCACCTAAAATCACCGAGCCCACATTATCCACCAGATCTGCCAACCCTCGCCCACCACCTTGATAGGCTTGGCTTGACATATTGTGACGATCGCCGACCACCCATTTTCCTGTTGCCAATGCCGGCTGAATCACGGTTTCAACTAACTGGGTGCGGGCTGCAAAAATCATTAAAACTTCGGCTTTATCCGTGGTATGTTCACCGTCTTTACCTTCTTTCCATAAATTGCGAAGTGCTTCAGCAATCGGCGTTCCACCCGGTTCTCGAGTGGTAATAAATTCAATACCGTGCGCCATTAAAGTTTCGCTCACAACACATTGTGCATTGCTTTTGCCAGCCCCTTCCAATCCTTCAATGACAATAAATTTTCCACGCATTATTTGTTCTCACTCTTTTTATTTCGCTCAATTTGGATCCACTCTCGCACCGCTTTATTGTGTTCATCTAAGGTACGACTGAATTTATGTCCGCCCGAACCGTCCGCCACAAAATAGAAATAAGGCGTACTGTCAGGCTGTGCCGTCGCCTTAATCGAAGCCTCACTCGGCATTGCAATCGGTGTCGGCGGTAAGCCATCAATTACATAAGTATTATAAGGCGTAGGTTCAAGCAGATCTTTTTTACGAATGTTTCCGTCATATTTATCACCCAAACCGTAAATGACGGTCGGATCGGTTTGTAGTTTCCAACCGTCACGCAGACGATTAATAAAGACCGAAGCGACTTGCGGGCGCTCGCTTGCCACGCCGGTTTCTTTCTCTACAATCGAAGCTAAAATCAGCATTTCATACGGCGTTTTAAGCGGTAAATTTTCCGCCCGATTTTGCCAAGCTTGTTCTAACGCTTTTTGCTGTTTTTGATAGGCTCGTTTCAGCACCTCTATGTCTTTTGAATAAGGGACATAACTATAAGTATCCGGAGCAAACCATCCTTCTAACTTTTCATGAGGTACACCAAGCAATTTAGCAATTTCCGCTTCACTTTTACCCGTTAAGGTTTGCTCTAAATAACGCGCTTTCGTCAGCTGCTCCCGCCAAGTATTAAATGTTTTTCCTTCAATAAATTGTACGTTTAGCTGAACTTCTTTACCACTGTTGAAATGCTGTAACAGTTCTTGCAACGAGTTTATTCCGTTCAACGAATAAACCCCCGCTTTGAAATTACTGAGCTCAGGGTGTAAACGGATCAAATAAGGCAATAAGTCAATATCCGAGCTGTTGATGATACCCTGCTCTTTCAATAGATTCGCCAGCTTTTGGCTTGATGTGCCTTTTTCAAGGACAAATAATTGGTCCGGTGTGGTTGTTACCGCTTGGTTAGCTAACGTATCCAGCTTTTGCCATACATAAACGGCTCCGCCCGCTGCGACAATAAAAACTAACCCTATGATAAATAAAAACTTTTTAAACATTATTTTAAATCACTCAAAAATAAAAGGAGATAAACCTTACTATAACACCACAGAAAAAGCTACGACAAGCGGTGAGATTTTCGGCAAAGTTTGCAAATTTTTCAAAATTTTGTAAGAGGATGAGTACTGGGGATGACAAATAATTACGCAAAAGACCATATAATAATTGTGGCTAATTGCTATTTTTCTGTTTTTTAAATTTTTTAGTTCATTGTTGTGTGTTTAAAATAGGAGAAACCCCATGGAAAAATATCCCTTCCATAAAACCCTTATTGTGATTGCATTAGGTTCCCTCACCTTTTCCCTGTCAGCGCAAGAACAAGAAGCTGAAACTGCTTCAACGATAAATCCTCATGAAACCATCGGGCTGACCGAAGCGCTCAGCCAAAAGTACAGTGGCAAAAATGTGCGAATAGGTATCGTCGACAGCGGATATTTAGTCGAGCATCCGCTGGTCAACCGTAGCAAATTAAATTTAATCAAATTTACCTTGGACAATCTTCAAGGCAAAACCGAAACCTTCGACCCCGCACATTACGAAATTGAAGTCGAGCAGACAGAAAACGGAAAAAAAGAGGTTTATAATCAGCACGGAGGGCAAGTTGCCGGTACTATCGGAGCCGTTGCGGACTCGAATAGTGCATATCGTGGCGGTATCGCACCGCAAGCCGATCTGTATATTGCCACGACGGAGGCCAAAAATGAGCCGGAAATTTCCCCTTCCGAACCGGACAGCCCTGAATCGGAAGAAAAGAAAATCACGTCCTTACTGTTAGACAACGATGAAGACAACCGTCAATTGCGCAGAGTGCTTTCCACCGCGCTATCCAAAGTTGCTGAAAATAAGCCGTTTGCAATTAATAACAGTTGGAACGAAGATCCACAGGATGATACCGTACAAGAGGTCGATCAACGTTATAAAGCCGGGATTATGCAGGCAAAAGAGAATGTACTCCTCAACACCATTAAATCTATTGCTCAAAAACAAACATTACTGGTTTTTGCTGCCGGTAATGAAAAAAAACGGCAACCGGGTATTATCGCCGCGTTACCACGTTATCTTCCTGAATTAGAGCCTTATTATTTATCGGTTGTTGCGGTAGACACCGATAAAAATTTGGAAACTTATTCCAATCACTGCGGCGTATCCAAACAATGGTGTATTGCCGCTCCCGGTACCTTTACCTTGATTAATACGGAAGGTGCCGATACACGTAAAAAAATAGACGGACTCGCCACAGAATCCGGTACATCCTATGCGGCACCGGTGGTCACAGGCTCCCTAGCATTGTTGAAAGAGCGTTTTGCTTATTTTACTCCGACTCAAATTCGAGATACTTTGCTCACCACCGCCGAAGATTTAGGTGAAAAAGGCGTCGACGACCAATATGGTTGGGGATTAATCGACATCCGAAAAGCCTTGAACGGACCCGCGCAATTATTACGGGACGAAACATTCACCGTCACACAACATGACACATGGTCGAATGATTTAACCGGTAACTTCCGTTTTACCAAACAAGGTAAAGGCAACCTGACTCTTCGTGGTAATACTCAACTTCATACGATCAACAACCTTGAAGGGCGCATTAATCTCACCGGTAAAACCACTGCTTCCCAATTACATAATCAAGCAACATTATCCATTGCCGATGTCACCGTGACGGAAAGATATCAAGCTTCCCCGAACAGTACATTAATCCTCAACGGTTCAGCAGGGATCACGGCGAAAGATAACGCCGACATCATATTAGCCGGTAAACTTACCGTTGCCGAAAACAGATTGAGTAACGCGGTTAGCGGAACCAACAATACATTACTCACCTTACAGGATAAAGCGAATTATCAAGGCGGATTTACTCAACTGACCCCGAGCCAAACGCTCAAAAGTAAAGGGCTACGCCAAGATATTTATTTTACCGATAACGGTATTACGCTTAAAGTCAATAAAGAGGAGACTTTCCGTGATCCGAGCGCAAGCCACGATGCTCAAACCGGTTTGACGTTACTGAATAAATTGCGTGATACGCCGACGGCATGGCGTAAAGGGTTCTATAATAATTGGTTGCAAACCGCCATTGAAAACGGGAATCTACAAAACCTGCACTATGCAGTGACCAATACACTCTACGCAAACAGTTTGGATTTCCTCCGTCATACCGGTTCGGCGCAACTGATCAATACCCACGCCATACTAAACGATCACCAATATTTAGCACCCCATAGCACGAAACTATGGTTAAATAATCACAACGCCAAACACAAATCGATTAACACACCGTCTGCGGACAAAATGAGCGGTAAAACGCATCAAACCGAATTCGGACTTGCGCATCGTTTGAATGATGATCTGCTATTTTCCGCCAATATCCATCACCAAAGATCAACCTTTGAAAAATCAGCCGCATCCGCCGACATCAAACAAATGTACCTCAATGGTGGTATACGCTATCAACCGTCGAAAGATTGGTTTATCGGAACCTCCGCCCATTTCGGCAACGTCCGCTATCATCAAAAACGTGAGTTTAACGGCTCGACGCTCGGTAAAGCGGATAACAAAGGATGGCTGTTCGGTGCCGAAGCCCGTTTAGGGAAAAACATATTATTCAAAGACGGCTGGATGCTGGAACCGAGCGTTGGCTTGCAAGCGGTTCGTTTGACCATGAAATCGTTGAAAGAAACCGGAGAATTGCCTATCTCGACGCGGTCTTTCAAAACAACGGATACCAATGCACTTGCCGCCGTTCAAGTGAAAAAAACCTTTGAACCGGGAAGCTGGAAAATCAGCCCGACATTGAATATCAGCTATATTCGCCGCTTAAATGCCGGTGCTACGCAAATGTCTAGTCATATAAACGGCATTCGTTTCAACAATAAGGCAAGCCTGTTTCACAAACATCATCTCCATACCGAGCTGGGCGTGATGTTTGAGAAAAATCATTGGACGTTGGCGACAAGTTTCGGTCAAAGCTGGTTCAATAACGGCATATCGGCACAAGGCAATGCCAAAATTACCTATCGGTTCTGATTCAGCGGCAACGTGATTTGCATTAGTTATGCAGCTCATTCGAGAGATTGAATGGGCTGTTTTTTTACACAACAACAAACAACAAGCGGTACGATATGCTCGATTTTTTGCAAATTAATGAAATAAATGGTGGGTCGTGAAGGATTCGAACCTTCGACCAACGGATTAAAAGTCCGCTGCTCTACCGACTGAGCTAACGACCCGTGTGGGAATGGAATTCTAAAGTGGTGGGTCGTGAAGGATTCGAACCTTCGACCAACGGATTAAAAGTCCGCTGCTCTACCGACTGAGCTAACGACCCTTTAGAAAGGACGCTGAATTAAGTGGTGGGTCGTGAAGGATTCGAACCTTCGACCAACGGATTAAAAGTCCGCTGCTCTACCGACTGAGCTAACGACCCCTTAATTTGCGTAACGGAGGCATATCATACGGATTTTAAAGGTTCGATCAACCTTTTTTTTCTTTTTTTAAATTATTTGCATAGTTTGCAAACGATTTAGAAAATGCAAGCGGTGCGATCTTGCAAAAAATTTGCAAAATCGCACCGCTTGTCAACGGATAGAATTACGCTTTCGCTTTTTCAGCCGCTTTCACGATGACCGCAAAGGCTGGAGCTTTCAGTGACGCACCGCCCACTAACGCACCGTCAATGTCCGGTTGGGTGAATAATTCCGCCGCATTGGCATCATTTACCGAACCGCCGTATTGGATAATCACTTGATCCGCCACCGCTTGTGACTGTTTGGCAATGTGACTGCGAATGAAAGCGTGAACCGCCTGCGCTTGTGCCGGAGTTGCCGATTTACCGGTACCGATCGCCCATACCGGTTCGTACGCAATCACTGCACCATTGAACGCTTCTGCACCTAAGGTGTTTAAGACCGCGTCCAATTGACGCGCACATACTGCTTCGGTTTGACCTGCTTCGTTTTCCGCTTCGGTTTCACCGATACATAACACCGGCACTAAACCCGCTTCTTTTAATGCCGCAAATTTTTTCGCGATAAATTCATCGCTCTCTTTGTGATAAGTACGACGCTCAGAGTGACCGATAATGATATATTTCGCCCCGAAATCTTTTAACATTGCGGTTGAAATATCGCCGGTGAAAGCACCTTGCACGTTCACATCGACGTTTTGTGCGCCTAATGCAATGATTTTTTTGGTTGAACAATCACAGCCGCAGCTGGCTAATGCCGCTTCCGCTTCCGCTAAATACATTACCGGCGGAGCGATTGCCACATCACAACCCGTTACTCCATCAAGTTCTCTTTTTAAGCCTTCCACTAATTCTTTCGTGAATGCTTTGCTACCGTTTAATTTCCAGTTACCCATTACTAACGGACGACGTGCCATTGTGTTTCTCCTATGTGAGTTAAAAATAAATACAAGCGGTACGAACTATAGCAAATTTTGCAAAAGAATTTGATGATTTTCGTCAGAATTTGCTCATCTAAATGGCGATAATCTTCACTAAACGACAAATCTTTAGCAAAATCATCGTGTAAACAAAATAATGAAATGAAAAAACAGCATTTCGTCGAGCTAAAATTACGTTATAATTGCCAACAATTTAGGCTAAACATAAAAAGGCACTTACATCAGTGCCTTTTTTAATGGGATTTTGATGAACAAACTTAACTATCTTTTTGCAGAGCCGTTACAAGCGGGTCGTTTGAAAGCGGAATTTGCAGATTTTATCGTGAAAGAAGAATTGGGCTACCCACTTAGCGGTGAAGGTGAATTTGTCGCTGTAAAGATCCGTAAAACCGATGCAAATACCTTGTTTGTCGGTGAAAAATTGGCAGAATTCGCAAATCTTTCTGCGAAACAAATGAGCTATGCGGGACTCAAAGATCGCCATGCCGTGACGGAACAGTGGTTTTGCCTGCACTTAGCCGGCAAAGAAACGCCTGATTTTACTCAATTTCAGGCGGAAGGTGTGGAAGTGCTCGAGGTTACCCGCCATCATCGCAAAATCCGTATCGGCAGTTTAGCCGGCAATCATTTTGAGTTGTTCTTAAGAGACGTAAAAGAAAGCGACGATCTAACCGCTCGGTTGACGCAACTACAAGCGCTCGGTTTTCCGAATTATTTTACCGAACAGCGCTTCGGGCGTGACGGGCATAATTTAACCCAAGCGATGCGTTGGGCAAGTGGTGAGATCAGCATCAAAGATCGCAAAAAGCGCGGATTTTACCTCTCTGCCGCCCGCAGCGAGATCTTCAATTTGGTGGTCTCCGATCGAATCGCTCGAGGCTTAACGCAGCAGGTGATTGAGAATGATATTGTTCAACTGGCGGGTACAAACAGCTGGTTTGTCGCCCAAAAAGATGAGTTGGATGCACTCAACAAGCGGTTGGATTCGGGAGATATTTTACTAACCGCACCGTTAATCGGTGAGAATTCGTTAACCTTGACGGTTTCCGAATATGAACAACGCATTGTTGCCGAACAACACGCTTTGCTCGGCTTAATGACGCAAGAAAAAATGCAAGCGGCACGGCGCGCAATGTTTTGTAAACCGCAGAACTTTCAATGGAAATTTGAGTCGGAAGGCTTACGTCTTTCTTTTTTCTTAGAGGCGGGAAGCTATGCAACCGGCTTAGTCAGAGAACTTATTCAAATTGAACAAGAACAATAATTCAGAAAAGTGTATGAACATTTTAGTCAGTAATGATGACGGCTTCCACGCCAACGGCATTCAGTTTTTAGCCAAAATCTTACGCGAAGCGGGACATCAAGTTACCGTTATCGCCCCGGATCGCAATCGTAGCGCAGCATCCAGCTGCCTCACTTTAGTCGATCCGCTTCGGATCCATCAATTTGAAAACGGTGATTGTTCGATTATTGCCGGCACACCGGCGGATTGTGTCCATTTGGCCTTAAACGGTTTATTGAATACGCCTTTCGATTTAGTGATTTCCGGTATTAATCACGGCGCAAATTTAGGCGATGACGTGGTTTACTCCGGTACTGTCGCAGCCGCATTAGAAGGGCGCCACTTACCGCTACCGTCCATTGCCGTATCACTTGTCGGTGACAATGGAGAGACCTATCTCTCGGAGAATTGCCATTTTGATACGGCGGCACGTGTGATTTTAGAATTATTACCTAAAATCAAAATCGGCATTATTCCTGCCCGCCAAGTCTTAAATGTGAATGTCCCGAACTTGCCTTATGATGCACTAAAAGGCATTCAAATTACTCGCTTGGGCACGCGTTCACCGTCGGCGGAGATTGTGAAATATCAAGATCCGCGCGGGCTGAATGTTTATTGGCTGGGCGCAAACGGAAAACCGGTCGATACCTCTGAAGGTACCGATTTTTACGCTATCGACAATCATTATGTGTCGATTACCCCAATTCAGGCAGATATGACTGCCCATCAATCCATCTCCGTACTAAACGAGGTATTTTAAATGAAATTATTTGGCGCCATTTATGATAAAACCATGGAGTGGTCTAGGCACCGCTTAGCTGCATTTTGGCTGAGTTTCGTCAGTTTTATTGAAGCGATTTTCTTCCCGATTCCACCGGATGTTATGTTGATTCCTATGTCAATGAGTAAACCGCATATGGCGACGCGTTATGCGATATACACCACGATAGCGTCCGTACTGGGTGGGATCGTCGGTTACTTTATCGGTTATTTCGCTTTCGATTGGGTCAAAGGCATTATCTCGGACTGGGGCATGCAAGCCAATTTCGATCAAGCTATGATTTGGTTTGAAACTTGGGGCGTTGCTATTGTTTTTTTAGCGGGGTTCTCGCCAATTCCGTTTAAAGTGTTTACAATTTGCGCGGGCGTAATGCAGATGGCATTTCCGCCGTTTGTAATTACTGCGGCTATTTCTCGTTTTGCACGTTTTATCCTTGTGGCAAAATTATCTGCTTGGGGTGGCGAGAAATATGCAGATAAAATTCGTAGATCGATCGAACTTATCGGTTGGGGTACCGTTGCTGTTGCGGTTATCGCTTATCTTCTTTATACCTTATTTAATTAGGGACAACATTTTATGAAAAAATCATTTCTTTTATTACCTTTAGTTGCAATCGTATTAGCGGGCTGTTCAAATTCATCCAATGACACAGCAGCTGCAGAAGTTACTGATGCAAATAGTTCATGGCAGACAGAAGTACAACAAACCGAAATGCCAAGTTCTATGGCTCAACCGGTTTATAACAATACCCAGCCAACGTATAATAATACGCAACCGACGTATTCCGCACCGCAACCGACTGCCGGTACGACTTACCCGGCAACGCAACAACCAAACTATAATCAAAGCGGTTATGGTCAGCAAACCGAAACTGTCGGTGGTTGCCAAGTCGTTCGCGATGCAAACAATGCACCGGTTTACGGTCAAATTCAGAAAGGTTGTTATACCGGTGACAGTTATACCGTCGGTAAAGGCGATACCATGTTCTTGGTTGCCTATTTAACGGGCAGTAGTGTGAATAATATTGCCGCATTAAACAATATGAGCGAACCGTATCAACTTCGCGTCGGACAAGTACTCCGCGTCAGATAGTTGTCGGATAGATATAACAAAAGGGGACCTAAAGGTGCCCTGTTGTCGTTTTGAGTAAGGTACTCAATTAGCGTCTTTCGATTCTATAAAAGGATATACAAATGAAAAAATCGTTTTTGGTATTACCATTAACAACATTAATCTTAGCTGCGTGTGGTTCAAATAATCCCGCACCAGTAGTCAGTGCTGATGGCTCGGATTTAACTCCCGGTGTCATGCAACCTGTTTCAGGTACAGGTGCAACGGATACGAGCTATGGCTGGCAAACCGATGTACAAAATACAGAAATGCCAAATTCAATGACTACATCGGCTCCTCAACCGGTGGTACAACAGCCGCAACCGGTATATCAGGCTCCGCAACCCGTAGTACAGCAACCACAGCCTGTGGTACAACAACCACAACCGGTTGCTCAGCCGCAACCCGTAGCGCAAACGACTACGCCGGTAAAAAAACAGGTTTCGCAAGATTTCACGATTCCGCGCGATGAGAAAAATGCCCCGATTTACAGCCAAATCGATAAAGGCTTCTACAACGGTGACACCTATACCGTTCGTAAGGGCGATACGATGTTCTTAATCGCATATATTGCCGGTAAAGACGTCAAAGAAATTGCGGCATTGAATAACATGAGTGAACCGTATCAGTTACGTATCGGGCAAACACTAAAATTGAGCAATGAACCGGCGAAAGCTGCACCGACAAAACAAACCGCACAGCAAATACAAGCGCCAAAACCGGTTGAACCTACAGTGACTTACACTCAAGCGCCATACGGTACGGCTTATGGTTCCGACGGCACAGTGACCGGTCCGGTTAAAGCCGGTACGGGAGCTGCGGCAGGAGCAGGAGTGACAGCGACGGCAGGAACAACCACGCCGACAGTGACGGCAACGGCGGGAGATCAAACTACTCGTACAACCACGCCGGCGCCGGCAGTGTCATCCATTAAATGGCAGTGGCCGACGCAAGGCAGAGTAGTTTCCGGTTTCTCTTCTGCGGAAGGTGGTAATAAAGGTATTGATATTGCAGGCAACAAAGGTCAAGCGGTTAAAGCTGCCGCCGCAGGTCGTGTTGTCTATGCCGGCAATGCTTTACAAGGCTACGGTAATTTAATCATCATAAAACACAGTGATGATTTCCTCAGTGCTTATGCGCATAACGACAGCATTAAAGTGGATGAACAAGACAACGTGAAAGCGGGTGAAACCATTGCAACGTTAGGTAGCACCGGAACCAACAGTAACAAACTGCACTTTGAAATCCGTTACCAAGGCAAATCCGTTGACCCGACACGTTATTTACCGAGACAATAAACGCAATAAATTATTTTTGCAAAAAATCGGCGCAATCCGACCGCTTGTAGCCTTTACAAGCGGTCATTTTTTATAGGAAATTTGCAAATGACCACAAGATGCAGTTGGGCTGGTGACAGCGAAATGTATATCCATTATCATGATAACGAATGGGGCAAACCTGAATTTAACAGTTTGAAATTATTTGAAAAAATCTGTCTTGAAGGTCAACAAGCGGGGCTTTCTTGGATCACCGTACTGAAAAAACGCGATGCCTACCGCGAAGCATTCCACCAATTTAATCCGCAAAAAATCGCACAGATGACGGAAAGCGATATGGATAAGCTAATGCAAAATGCAGGGTTAATCCGCCATCGTGCTAAATTGGACGCGATCGTCAAAAATGCCAAAGCGTACTTGGCGATGTTGGAAAAAGGGGAAGATTTCAGTGAGTTTATTTGGGCGTTTGTCGGCGGTAAGCCGCAAATCAACGATGTCCCTACGTTAAGTGTCGTTCCGGCTAAAACGGCGGTTTCCGCCGCAATGTCAAAAGCACTGAAAAAACGCGGCTTTGTGTTTGTCGGCGAAACAACTTGCTACGCCTTTATGCAATCAATGGGTTTGGTGGACGATCATTTAAACGACTGCCATTGTAAAACCAGAGGCTGATATGCCGAATCCCGTGCTGGATATTGTGTTTGCCCGTAATGATGTGACGCTTCCGTCAAGCTTTGTCGATTACGGCAAGCCGACAAAACCGCTCGACCGGCTTTCCGAACCGTTGATTAACAAATGGAAAAGCCGTCGGGTTGCGCATTTTTTATTGCATCAACTTTTTAAACGTCATCAACTTGACCTCCATTTACTCCAACAGATAAAAAGAACGGAGAGCGGTCGCCCCTTTGTTGATCACCCGAATCTTGATTTCAATATCAGCCATTCGGGAGAATGGGTAGCGGTGATACTTTCTTATGCACAGCCGAAAAGTGTGGTGGGCATTGATATCGAACATCCGCGCAAAGTGCGCCGTGTTGACGCCTTACTCGCCTATTATGCCGGCGAGCAAGAACGGCGGGAAATCCAACATCCTGATATTCTTCCGCAGTTAACGGGAATCGACAGCCGTTTTTATCTGACTTGGTGTTTACGTGAAGCGGTGTTGAAATCTCAAGGTGTCGGCATTGTCAAATTGTCAGAAGTTCGGCATATTCCGAGTGAGCAAAAAATTGTCTCTGCTCATTGTCCGCAAGGCAAACTGTATTTTTACCCTCAATTACCTTTTTATTTGGCATACTTTTATGCCCAACCGCAATCCGTGCTATCATCAACGCCAAAGCTGTTTGAGTGGAAAAACGGTACATTTCAATTACAACATTCAATACCGATTATTTATCAAGTTAATTAAGGAGCCTTTATGCCGAAAGTAAGTTTTGAAGGGCATCATTCCATACTGGGAAAGTGGATTTCGGAAATATTTCAATGGATATTAAATATTTCTTTATTAGTTGCCGGAGCCATTCTCGCTTACGCCCTTTTTTCCGAAGCTTATGAGTTATTTAAACTGTTGATTTCCCATGGCGATAAATACCATTTTATTGAGAGAATTGTTGTCTTCTTTCTTTATTTTGAATTTTTAGCGCTGATCGTCATGTATTTCAAATATCACTATCATTTTCCGCTGCGCTATTTTTTATATGTCGGTATTACGGCGATGATCCGTTTAATTATCGTCGATCATTCAAACCCGATGCATACGCTGTTATTCGCCCTTGCCATTTTAGTTATGGTAGTCGCCTTATTTATTGTACATTCAGAACGCTTGCGTAAAAGCTAAGGAACATTCTATGAGCCAGATTCGTCAATTTCAGCAAAAAGATTTAGAAATACTTCGTGAAGAGGTGGTCTATCAAGGCCACTTCACCATGAAAAAAATGTACTTCCGCCACAAACTGTTTAAAGGCGGAATGAGCGGTGAAGTGGTTCGCGAATTAATGATCAAAGGAGCAGCCTCCGCACTGATTGCCTATGATCCGGTTCGTGATAGCGTCGTCTTGGTCGAACAAGTCCGTATCGGTGCTTATGACCCGACAAGCCATGAATCGCCATGGTTGGTTGAGCTGATTGCCGGCATGGTCGATGAGGGCGAAACGCCGGAAAATGTCGCCATCCGTGAAAGCTACGAAGAAGCCGGTTTGACCGTAAGCAACGTCGAACACGCACTCAGTATTTGGGACAGCCCGGGCGGTGCCGTGGAGCGCTTACACCTCTTTTTGGGTTTGGTTGACAGCGCTCAAGTCGGCGGTGTGTACGGTTTGGAAGAAGAGAACGAAGACATTCTTGTTCACGTGGTCAGCCGCGAACAAGCGTACCAATGGGTTGTTGAGGGCAAAATTGATAATGTCATCGCCGTTGTCGGCTTACAATGGTTACAATTGAATTATCAGAAATACCGAAAAGCCTAGCTCATTTATCAAAATTTAAACAACAAGCGGTCATTTTGCGGCGGAATTTTGCAAAAACATTTACAAAATTCTGCCGCTGTCTTTATCTTCTATTTTATCTAACTCTTCTAACTGATTGGTTTTGCTAAAAATTGCTAAACTTTTGTGGGCATAAAATTTACATAACTTTTATTAAAGTTTCATTTGTATATATATATATATATATATGGGTAAAATATAGTCTATTTTATTTGTTACCAAAGGAATTTACTATGAAAAAACAATTAAAACTATCATTAACTGTACTTTCTTTATCTGTTTTAACGGCTTGTTCAGGAGGCGGTGGAGCAGATTCAGCCAAGGCTATAGAAAATCAGGCTCAACAAGCGTCTCAAGCAAAAGATAAAGTACAACAGCCGGCGAATAACGCGGTGGCTAACGGTAAGAACGCAATTCAAACACTCACGAATGCTGAAGCATCTGCTGTTGAGTCATCAACACAAGCGGCAAACGCGATTCAAGCCGTTATCGACAAACGTGGATTAACTGAAGCAACTGCTCCTATCGCACAGAAAGCTGCCATTATCCAAAAAGAGGCAGCAATGGCTGCTGAAGTTGCTTTACTGGCTGCCAAAGAAAAATTAGACGCAAGCAAATCTCAAGTAGAAGCCGCAAGAAGAGCGGTGGAACTCGCAAGTTTGAGGGCAAAGGCTGCTACCGTTGAGGCAGAAACAGCCGCTTCAGTTGCAGCGAATATTTTTGTCTATCGAGTAGAACCATCAGATGCTAGACTTTCTGCCATTAAACAAACGCTTACCACTCAACAACAAGCATTATTCACGGCTTATAACGGCTTAAATTCTGAAGAAATCGCACTGAATCTTGCAAAAGCACAAGCTGCAGCAGAACAATTAAACACCGCGGTCACTGTGGCTCAAGGTGTGCTTGACGAAGCATATAATGCACAACATTACGCTCAAACTGCATATGAAGCTGCGGTAGCAAAAGTTGAGGAAATGAAGACAACTATCGAAGCGGCGAAAGCTTACAGCTTTGTCGACTCAAGTTATCAGGATGCTGTTCGCCAAGCGAAAACCATTACAATTGATGAGACCGAAATCAGTTTAATTGATGAAACTCTCGGTTATGAAATGACGAATATTGGTGACAAACAAGTTAAAGCCTACAACTTAGCCTATTCTGCTGCCGGCTATGTACTTCCTAAAAACGTGAAAACCGATAGTAACGGACAATTAATGTCTGCTTACGAGAATACCGAAGGATTAGGTTATCGTGCCGTCGGATTGAGCACCGAATATACCAACTTGCCGTCATCAAGTAGTGACACTTATTATTACGGTAAATCTTTCGGTGTAAAAACAGAAGGCAATCTCGAATTAACGGTAAATTTTGCAAATAAAACATTATCAGGTTCAGTAACTGATCGCATTGAAACCGGAACAACAACCAAACTTAGCGATATTATATTAGAACAAGCGAATATCACTCCTTCAGATGAGAATATTGCCGAATTTTCAGGTAAGGCGACCTATAAAACAAAAGATAATATTGATGTTACCGGTAGCTATCTCGGTCAATTTATGGGACCAAACGCTGAAGAGGCTGTTGGACAAATCAAGGATGCCAATGGTTATTTCTATGAGGCTTATGCCGGTAGCAGCAAGGAACCGTTTGTAACAACAGAAGAGTAATCTAACGAATTTTTTGCAAAAAACAGGCTGAAACTGACCGCTTGTAAACGCAAATTTTGATCTGCCCTCCAACAGTTAGGCGATAAACCTAACTGATTCAGGGGCAGATCGACACACCTTCCGTTATAACCAACCTTTACGTTTGAAATAAATATACGGCGAGGCTGCCGCACAAATCATCAAGCAGATTGCCATCGGATAGCCGTATTCAAATTTCAGTTCTGGCATAAATTCAAAGTTCATTCCGTAAGTCGAGGCGACCAACGTTGCCGGAAGAAACATGACTGACACAACCGAGAAGAATTTCATAATTCGGTTCTGTTCAATATTGATGAAACCCATTGCCGCTTGCATTAAAAAGTTGACCTTTTGAAACAACGCTTCATTATGCGGTTGAAGCGATTCAATATCGCGCATAATGTCGCGCGCCTGTTCTAGCTGATTATTCGGTAAACGGGTTTTACGAATCAAGAAGCTCAATGCACGCTGGGTATCCATCAAACATAAACGGACTTTTGAGCTGGCATCTTCCAACTCGGTAAGATCAGACAGCGCATCATCAAAATTATGATTCGCTTTATACTGCTCTTCTTGTGCAATTAATACTACGCGACTTAATTTTTCCAAATCGGCATAAATATTCTCAATAACATCCGCCAACTGCTCGATTTTAGTTTCAAATAAATCCAGTAATAGCTCATAAACATTGCCGTCGATTAATTTGGTGCGACGGGAACGCATACGGTATAAACGAAAAGCGGGTAAATCGCGCTCACGCAGTGTAAACAAACGACCGTCACGAATCGTAAAACCAACAGTGGCAATATCCGCATAATCATCGTCGTCCAAGCAGTAAAAGAAGGAGTGTAGATGCAAGCCGTCTTCATCTTCAAAAAAACGGGCGGAAGCCTCTAAATCTTCTAATTCGTGTTCTTCTGCAAGGGTTTGGTCTAAACGATGTTCGAGAACGCTACGTTCTTCATCGGTCGGATCGATCAGATCAATCCAAATTGCGTCATTTAATTGGTTTTGAATCGTTTCATCAACACTGATTAAGCGATCGTTATTTAACGAAAAAGCTCTGATCATGTCATACTCCTAAAAAATGGTATGAGGCGATGAACAAAAATGAACAAAAAATAAGATACTGACAGGAGCTACCGAAACTCGTCGGCAACCCGAGAGGTGCTTTGGACGAGAAGGGGTTAAAAAGCTGATAAGTATCGACTGTGACTGTCCAAAATGCGTATCCTCAAAGTAAAAAAACGGGCGAATGGTACAGATTTCACCGCAAATCGTCAAGAAAAAGCGGGAAGTTTTCTGATTTAAAACAGAACAAGCGGTCCGTTTTCGTTAAAATTTTGCAAATTTCGGTATCATAGACAAAATTTCACGGGTTTCTGACCGCTTGTTGAATCACTTCCGCCTTAGATTGGGCGCAGAAGTTTTATTTAAAATCAATTAATTAGGCTGTTTTAAGGCGCTTTACGTATACGCCGCAGCCAATGCTCCGGCAGCTTCCACCACCACGCCCACCGCACGATCTTCCGTGCCTTTAATGGTTGCTTCGTTCGGAATCTCTTGTTGAGTGCGGTTTACAATTACCCCTGAAACCATCCCCGCTTTTAAACCAAGGGCAGAACACATTGTGAATAATGTGCCGGATTCCATTTCAAAATTCATTATATTCAATTCTTGCCATTGTTGTAATGATCCGCGGAATTTACGGTAGATTTTACCGGTAAAGGTGTCATAACGCTCTTGACCCGGATAGAAAGTATCGGAGGAGGCAGTGATGCCGACATAAGGCTCAATGCCTTGGTTTTTCGCGGCGGCATAAAGGGCGTTGGTACAGTTGAAATCTGCGACGGCAGGATATTCCAACGGAGCAAAATGGCGGCTTGCACCGTCTAAACGCACTGCTCCGGTGGTAACAAGCACATCGCCGACATTAATATGCGGTTGAATCGCACCGGTGGTACCGATACGAAGGAAAGTACGGACTCCCAACTGCGCTAACTCTTCGACACAGATAGAAACGGAAGGTCCGCCGATACCGGTTGAACAAACAACGATAGGTTGACCGCCAACATAGCCTAACCAAGAGGTATATTCACGGGTTGATGCTAAAAATACCGGATTTTGCATTTTGGCAGCGATGCGCTCACTACGCGCCGGATCCCCCGGGACGATGGCAACTTTCGCGCCTTTTAACATTGCTTTAGTTAAGCCTAAGTGAAAAACTTCTGACATCATTATTCTCCTATTTTGAGTTTAATGCGTTGATTCTAATGACAGTCTCTATGACAAGCGATTGTTTTTACCAAGAAATTTGCAAATTTGTGAGAGAGATCACAGGTAAACGTTTGCCCTACGGCTTGATATCTCGCAGGATCGGATTTTGCATAGAGATCAAGGTTTCCGTCGATTGGATCTCGTCAATTAATTGGATCTTGGTTGCCAACACGCGGTGAAGTTCTTCGATCGTGTGCGTCATGACTTTTAAAAAGATCGAATAGTTACCCGTTGTGTAATAGGCTTCAACGACTTCATCAAAATCTTTTAATTTTGCGATCACTTTTTCGTAATCTTTGGCACTTTTTAGAATTATGCCGATAAAGCAGCAGACGTCATAGCCAAGTTTACGTTCATTAATGCGGATTTTAGTGCCTTCAATAATGCCGGCTTGGCGCATTTTTTCAACCCGTACGTGAATGGTGCCGGGGCTAACGCCAAAATTTTTCGCCATTTCGGCATACGGGGTACGCGCATCTCGGGTTAATACACGCAAAATTTGTTGATCAAGTTGGTCAATTTGCGTGGAGTATTGATAATTGGTATGCAAATTTTGCTCCTTTTAGGTGTATTGTTAGATTTTATATAAAATATGTGTGTCAAATTTAGATTGTGTCTAACAGCAAAAGCATTTTGTTTGATACATATTGAATTTTTCAGAGATTCCTTTAAATTGTATTCATCTTTTCCAATTCATAGAGCACGAGAGACATTTATTATGAAAAAATCATTTATTCTACAACAACAAGAAATCAGTTTTGTGAAAAACACCTTTACCCAAAACCTCATCGAACAATTAGACATCGTTGAAGTTCAAGGTCCTATCTTAAGCCAAGTAGGTAATGGTATGCAAGATAACCTTTCAGGGATTGAAAAAGCGGTTCAAGTAAACGTGAAATGTATTCCGGGCGCAGTATTTGAAGTGGTGCATTCGCTTGCAAAATGGAAACGCCATACGTTAGCGCGTTTCCAATTCAAAGAAGGTGAAGGCTTATTCGTCCACATGAAAGCGTTACGTCCGGACGAAGATTCTCTCGATCCGACTCACTCTGTGTATGTGGATCAATGGGACTGGGAAAAAGTGATTCCGGCGGGTAAGCGCAATTTTGATTACTTAAAACAAACAGTACGTTCAATTTATCGTGCCATTCGTTTAACCGAATTAGCGGTAGAAGCCCGTTTTGATATTCCGTCTGTGTTACCAAAAGAGATCACCTTTGTTCACAGCGAGGATTTGGTTAAACGTTACCCGACTTTAACCAGTAAAGAGCGTGAAAATGCGATTTGTAAAGAATACGGCGCGGTCTTTTTAATCGGTATCGGCGGTAAATTATCGGATGGCAAGGCTCACGACGGACGTGCGCCGGACTACGATGACTGGACAACGGTTTCCGAAGGCGAATACAAAGGCTTAAACGGCGATATTTTAGTCTGGAACGAACAACTCGGTACGGCATTTGAACTTTCGTCTATGGGTATTCGCGTAGATGAAACGGCATTACGTTTACAGGTTTCATTAACCGGCGACGAAGACCGTTTAAAAATGGACTGGCACAAAGATTTATTGGAAGGCCGTCTACCGCTTTCCATCGGTGGCGGTATCGGTCAATCGCGTATGGCCATGTTCTTATTGCGTAAAAAACACATCGGTGAAGTGCAATCCAGCGTGTGGCCGAAAGTGATGGTTGAGAAATTTGAAAATATTCTGTAGTTTTAACTAAACGCTTATTTAAACCCACTGTTTTATACGATAGTGGGTTTTTTCTTTATCAATCAGAGACTTTTATTCAAGAATGGCGCTGATGACACGTGCGGGAAACCATAAACAAGCGGTCGGTTTCGATAAATTTTTTGCAAAATAATTCGAAAAACCGACCGCTTGTTGAACGTTATTTCGCTTTACGGCATTGCGCCAGAATATCTAACTCCGGGTTATACACGGAAAGGGTTAAGTCCATATCGTTCAGGCTCATCATCGTATGAAATAAATTATCGTGAGAAAATTCCTTGGTTTGAGCATTGTGACGCACGCAATTTAAATCAAAAGGTTCGTTTTTTACCCACTCTTTAGAGAACCACATAATCATCGGAACTTTAGTTTGCGAATCCGGCGCAATAGAATAAGGCGCACCGTGCAGATAAAGCCCGTTTTCTCCTAACGATTCACCGTGATCGGACACATAATAGAGCGCACTTTCCCATTTTTCATGTTTTTCTAATTGACGGATGATCTTATCCAAAAACTGATCCAGATAAACGATACCGTTGTCGTAGGTATTTCTTAACTCTTCGTCTGAGCAGCGATTGATCTCATTTGTATCACAAGTTGGAGAAAATAGTCGTTCTTCCGGGGTATAACGTTCGTAATAGGTCGGTCCGTGGCTGCCCATGGTATGCACGACAATAAAGAGATCTTTGCTTTTCGACTCGGCTAACGCTTTCTCAATTTCAGGTAATAGAATATTGTCCAAACATTCGCCGTCTTTACAATATTCAGGCAGGTTAAGGTTTAAAATGTTTTTATTCGGCACCCGTGCGCAAACGCCTTTACAGTCGCTATTATTGTTCAACCATAAAATATCGATGTTTGCCCGTTGTAAAATATCCAACAAATTGTCCTGCTTATGGGCAAGGCTGTCTTTATAATCGTCTTTTCCTGCGGCAGAGAACATACAAGGTACGGAAACTGCGGTTGCCGTACCGCAACTGCTTACGTGGCGAAAGTTAATGATTTCGTTACCGCGAGCTGCAAGTTTTGGTGTGGTTTGGCGTTCATAACCGTTTAAGCCCCAGTTTTGCGCTCGGGTTGTTTCTCCGACAACCATGATTGTCACATGGCGGTAATCATCCGGTTTGTCCTGTATGGAATCTAAACCGATTTGCTGATAAGGCGTATTATCGCGATAGTAGTAGCGGATTTTCTTCACCGTTGACGCCACGAAATTGGACGGTGTGATCAAATGCGGTAAATTTTTATGATTTCTGAAAAACGAGGCGTAATCCTGATAAAAGAATTTTGCTACACTCAAAATCACCACGACGGAAAGCAAGATAGAACCTAAACGAAACAGTAGCTCTTTCCACCAAGGTTTATAATCGATTTTTACCATCATGTATAATACAGCCGGAATAATGCCTAAAAAGACAAGCCATGCAATATAAGATGGCGTTAATAAACGCGTACTTTCGGCAGCGTTGGTTTGTAGCACGTTATCCAACATACCGACATTAAAATAGATATTAAAAAAGAGAGAGTTATAACTAATTGCCGCACTGATTATAATTAATAATGGAACAATCACTTTGTGTAGAATAGGAATAGAGAGAATATTGAGAATAATATTCAGCGCAAAAAAGTAAACAAAAGGAATAGTTAATAAAAAATAATCTTCCGTTTTACCTGTAAATGGTTGAATTTTTAATACTTCTTGATAAAAACCGAGGTTTAATGCAAGGGTAAAGTATAAAGAAACAATGAAAATAATGGTTGTTGAAGAAAGTCTCCAGTTGGAGAAAGAAATATTCATAAAATAAACCTCAATAAAAAATTGCAATGCTATGACTTTGGATTGTGAAAAATGTTCTATTGAAAAAATAAAAAAATGAATTAAAAGATTAACTGCAATAAATAGATTTTATTGAAAATAATTCTTATCTTTTTATCGGCTCGATTTTTTTATTTTAGATATAAAAAAACAGTGAATTTTGCAAAATTTTTGCTCAAACTCACCGCTTGTTCCGTTTGTGATCAACGCATTTCAAACAGTTCTTGATGGAATTGTGCCATGTGTAGATCGGATTTAAGTTGTTCGCCAAATTGGCTGTTTCCGGAGAACCAAAGGCTGGCATTTGTCAGATCACCTGTTTTTTGCCGAATATCGGAAGCCATTAAGCGCCCTTGTGTGGCGGAATGCCATAAGATCAACTGTACGTTAGCTTGCGCAGACTTTTGCTGTAACTCATGAATGAATCTTTCATCCGTATTACGATAACAATAGAACAGAAAAACCTTTTGTTGATTTTCTCTCTGTGCGAGTTGCTCTAAACGGGCGATAAACGGGGTAATACCGATTCCCGAACCCACCCAAACTTGGGTTGAAACATTGTCTTTAAACGTAAAATAGCCGTAAGGTCCTTCGATTTCGACTTTATCGCCCACGCGGAAGTGTCGGGCGGTTTCGGCGGTATAGTCCCCCAAATTTTTGATTAAAAACCGTAGAGAATTCGCGGTAAAAGAGGCGATAGTAAACGGATGTATTTCCTGATTGCTGCGCAAATTGCGGATAAAGGCAAATTGTCCGGCTTGATGACCTTGCCAATTCGGTACATCGATGAAGAGTTCTACACTGTCGCATTCCGGTAATGATTGGATTTCAGTGACTGTGCCAATGCTTTTTTGCGCCACGCCGACTCGTTTAAACAAGACGATTAATGCGGATATCGTTCCGGCAACTAATAAGATTGCCAAAAGCCAACCTATAGGCTGTGACCAATAATCGAATTTAATTAAAATCACTGCGTGAAAAACTAAACCAAGATAAACCACCGCTAACCATTTGTGGAACTTTTTAAACCAATGATAAGGAATGCGTTTGATTAATGCCATACAAAGCAGAACAAGTGCGAGATAGAACGTCCATTCGCCAGCCGTTTCCGCAATACCTTTAAAACTTCCCAACCAATGCTCTAAATTAAAAGGTGCATTGAGTGCTTCAGCCGGTTTTTGAGGTCTATTCGGTCTTTCCAGCCAGCCCCAACCGACCATCCATTTCGTTCCTTTCGTCAACCCAAAATGGGTCAGTGCACTGACCAATGCGGTGATACCAAGCCATTTATGCAGGCGATAACCTTTATCTAAACCGTGCAACCATGGTTCCAGCCATTTTGGGCGCACAGCCAATAACATACAAAGGCTCATCGAGCCCATGGCTATTGAACCGCTGTATTGATTGGCAAGGTATCTGAATTCAAAATAAGTGAAGGATTCCGGAAAGGTATTTGCCATCAACCACAATCCGCTCACGATGATTAAAAATCCCCAAAGGGCGAATTTGATGTTTTTCATTATGTGTTCCCCACAAACACAAAGCGGTGAGTTTTGCAAAATTTTTGCTAAAACTCACCGCTTGTAGGTTATTTCTTCGTGATTTGTTTCACATCGACTTCAACGGTATTCCATTCTTTGTCCACTTTACCGCGGATTTGAATGGTATCTTGTGGAGTGATGTTTAACCCGTTCCACGCACGTTTGCTGACGTCGATTTGGATTTCACCGCTGGCATCTTTAAAGATAAATTCGTCTTTATCGATTTGTTTGACGATTTGTCCTTCTAACAATGCCGGAGTGTCATCCGCCGCTTTGAGTGCATCGGCTACGCTTTTAACCGCGAGACTTTCATCAAAAAAGAAGCCTTGCTGGGCTTGCGCTTTGCCGTCATGGTAGCCACCACGATGGTCGTCGTTACCGCCTTTTGCCATGGTGACGGTAGATACGGCTAATAATGTTGTCAAGATAATTGCTTTTTTCATAGATTGTTTTCCTTGTTTAAATTTTTTTAAATGAACTGAGTGTGTATCGCAAGGACGTTGCCTTTTGATGTGTGCATTAAATCAAGCAAATCTTAACAAAATCTTAAGAACGAAAAATTTTTTTGCATTGCGGTAAAAATTTCATGCCGACAATGAAAATTGCCGCAAGACCGATGATGATCGGATCAAGCGTGAGGCTTTTTACCGACCAATAATAGTGCACTACGGCTAAGATTAATGCCGGGTAGGCAAGTTGATGAAGCGTTCCCCAGTATTTACCCAAGCGGCGTTTAAGCGCCGGCAATGAGGTAAGTGCCATTAAGGTGAGTATCACAAAGGCGATACCGCCTAATATTAAATAAGGTCTCGCAGTCAGTTCACTAAAAAAGAGAGAAAGATCCAACCCTAATTCCAGCACTAAATAAGCGGTGATATGTAATGTGACCCAAACAAACGTCCATAATCCCAGCGGGCGACGTAAAATTTGATACGGGTTTTTCTTAAGCCATTGCAATGCGATGCCGAGCAGAAACATGCTGCAAAAGATAACAATGGCGCCATAGCCGAGAAAATGGATCAATTCTTTGACGGGATCCGCACCCAATGTCGCTTCATTTCCGCTTAACAGAACTTGTGCCAGCCAAATCAGAGGCGCGGCACAGCCGAGATGAATGAAAATACGTAATAGCGTTAACATCAGTAATTCACCTTCAAGTCTAATCCATGGTATAAATATGCGACGTCGTTTTCATAGCCGTTGAACATGAGTGTCGGTTGACGTTTGGTTGACAGTAGTCCGCCACTGCCGATAACCCGTTCGGAGGCTTGTGACCAACGGGGATGATCCACGTTCGGATTAACGTTGGCATAAAAGCCGTACTCGTGCGGGGCGAGTTTTTCCCACGTGGTCAGGGGACGGGTTTCCGAAAATGTGATTTTGACAATCGATTTGATGCTTTTAAACCCGTATTTCCACGGCACGACCAAGCGAATAGGCGCGCCGTTTTGCGGCGGTAGGGCTTTACCGTATAAACCGACGGAAAGCAACGTCAGCGGGTGCAACGCTTCATCCAAACGCAACGCTTCAACATACGGATAATCAATGCTGCCGCCCAATAAACGGTTTTTTTGCCCCGGCATTTGTTCCGGATCATAAAGTGTATGGAATACGACATAGTTGGCTTTGCTTGTCGGTTTGGCTTTTTCAATGAGGCGGGCTAATTCAAAACCGATCCACGGTACAACCATCGCCCAAGCTTCGACGCAACGAAAACGGTAAATGCGTTCTTCTAACGGAAAAGTATCGAATAATTGCGCATAATTTAAACGGAAAGGATTTTCTACTTCGCCGTCAATTTCAAGTGTCCACGGATCGACGTTAAATTGTCGGGCATTCTGTGCCGGTGCACTTTTATCGACACCGAATTCGTAAAAGTTATTATAGCCGGTGACTTTGCTCTCGGGCGTTAGGATTAACCCGTTATCCTTATCTCGAGTAAAGTCTAGAGCGTTGAGCACCGGTTTTTCTTCGGCAAACACGCTTTTCGGCAACGCTGAAGCCGCAAGCCCTAACCCGAAAGCAGCAATAATTTTACGGCGTTGGTGAAAAACGGTTTCCGGTGTGATGTCTTGAACGGTTAATTTTTTCATCAATGATTTCTCCCAAATAACATAATTTGCTTATATTTGACGAAAATGATCTAAAATACTTACAGTGAATTTAATATTATTTTGAGGATAGATACACGATGAATACGTTAACTTCCGAACAAATCGATGACATTCGACACCAAATGGTGAAATTTGCCATGTTGCAACTTGCCGATAAAGATTTAGCCGAGGACGTCGTTCAAGAGGCATTAACCAACGCTTATAAGTACGCCGAGTCATTTCGGCGTGAAGCGGCACTGAAAACATGGATATTCGCTATTTTAAAGAACAAAATCGTCGATTTAATTAAAAAGCGACACAAACTTGTACCGGTCAGCGAATTATGTGAAGAGGAGTCGCAGGAGGCGTTTTTCGACCAACACGGGCATTGGTTGGAACAGCGGGATGTGACGGAATGGCAAGGTGTTGATCAAGCAACCTATCAAAAGGAATTTTGGGCAATTGTGGATATTTGTTTAAATAAGTTACCCGCCCAGCAGGCTCGGGTTTTTATGATGCGCGAGCATTTGGAAATGAGTAGCAGCGAAATTTGTTGCGAATGCGAGATTTCACTGACTAACTTAAATGTGTTGCTTCACCGGGCGCGTTTGCGTCTACAGGAGTGTTTGTCTCTGAACTGGTTTAGTGAGGAATCAAAATGAAATGTCAACAGGCCACGGAATTGATTTCATTGTCTTGTGATCAACAACTCAATTTGTTGCAACAGATGCGTTTGCAGCTGCACCTTTGGATTTGCCCGAAATGCCGTAATTTTCAGCATAATACCAAACGGTTAGGACATATTTTGAAAGGATATTGCCATCACGATAAAGACGAAAGCTGATAAATTTATGTAGAGGACCGGCGGGCGGCATTGTTTCTCGCGTTTAACTTCTGTATAATCTCCCTCCTTTTAGTAAGTCTAAATTTCACAAAATTCGGAGTAAATAATGGCTCGTGTAACCGTACAAGATGCAGTAGAAAAAGTGGGCAATCGTTTTGATTTGATTTTGACGGCGGCGCGCCGTGCAAGACAATTACAGCTTCACACCCGTGAACCGCTTGTGCCGGAAGAAGATGATAAGCCGACAGTCATCGCACTACGCGAAATTGAAGAAGGTTTGATCAACAACCAAATTATGGATCAGCAAGAAAACATCGAATCACTTCAATTAGAAGCGGCAGAAAGAGAAGCGATCTCTTTCCTTGCCGATGTACAAGCAAATTCGTAATCCCATCGATTGAACGTTGTAGATGTTCCGACCGTTTGCAAGCGGTCGGATTCGGCAATAAATTTGCAATGTTCTATTCTCTGCGTTCAATGCCATATCCGTTTGCTGTTGGGGGCTACATGGAATATTTTGAAGATCTTAATGCTATTATTCAGGGGTATTTGCCCGCTGATAAAATTGAAATCGTCAAACGTGCCTACGAAGTTGCGCGGGATGCTCATACAGGTCAATTTCGTTCTAGCGGCGAACCTTATATTACCCATCCTGTTGCCGTTGCCTGCATTATTGCAGAAATGAAATTGGATCATGAAGCCGTCATGGCGGCATTGTTGCATGATGTGATTGAAGATACCCCTTATACCGAAGCTCAATTGGCGGAAGAATTCGGTAGCAGCACAGCAGAAATTGTGCAAGGTGTTTCCAAACTCGACAAACTGAAATTTCGTACCCGACAAGAAGCGCAAGTGGAAAACTTCCGCAAAATGATCTTGGCGATGACCAAAGATATTCGTGTGGTATTAATCAAACTTGCCGACCGTACGCATAATATGCGCACACTGGGGTCGCTACGGCCTGACAAGCGCCGTCGTATCGCCAAAGAAACTCTCGAAATTTACACCCCGCTCGCCCACCGCTTGGGTATCGAACATATCAAAAACGAATTAGAAGACCTTTGCTTGGAAGCAATGTATCCGCACCGTTATCGGATTATGAAAAGAGCGATTGATATGGCGCGCGGCTCACATCAGGAAATGATCAAACGCATCTCATCTGAAATTCAAGCAAGGTTAGATGAAGTCGGGATTAAAGCACGTATTTACGGTAAAGAGCGCCCGCTCTATTATCTGTATGAAAAAATGCGCCAAAACGAACAACATTTTAATTCTATTTTAGATATTTATTCTTTCCGTGTTGTGGTAGACAGCGTAGATAACTGCTATCGCGTCTTGGGGCAGATGCACTCGCTCTACAAACCACGCCCGTTCCAAGTAAAAGATTACATTGCTGTGCCGAAAACCAACGGTTATCAATCGTTACATACTTCAATGATTGGTCCGAAAGGCGTGCCGGTGGATGTATTGATTCGTACCGAAGAAATGGACCAAATGGCGAGACTGGGGGTTGCAGCCCACTGGGGATATCAAGACCACGCCAATACCAGCGTACAGCTTCGCGCTCAACAGTGGTTGAAAAGCATTGTGGAAATGCAGCAAAGTGCAGGGAATTCGGCAGAGTTTATCGAAAACGTTAAGTCGGATTTATTTTCAAGCGATATTTATGTCTTCACGCCGAAAGGCCGTATCGTTCAGCTGCCGGCAAAAGCAACACCGGTCGATTTTGCTTACGCGGTGCATACTGACGTGGGCGATCGTTGTATCGGCGCGGTGGTTGACCACAATCCATATCCTTTGTCACAGCCTTTACAATCCGGGCAAACCATTGAAATTCAAACGGCGGACAGTATTCGTTTGAATGCGTTATGGCTCAATTTTGTGGTAACGGCGAAAGCACGTTCCAGTATTCGCAGCACGCTAAAACGGCAACAGCGCGATGAAGCTATTTCGTTAGGTCGCCGTCAATTATTGCTCGCTTTAAATTTGCAAAATTTTGATGAAATCGAACCGCTTGCAATTCAATCGGTTTTAGAGGAATTAAAACTGGCGACCTTCGAAGATTTATTGGCGGAGATCGGCTTAGGCAACCAGATTAGTGGTGTTATTGCACAACGTCTTTCCGGGCAAAAATTACAAATTGATACCGACGGCAATCCGGAAAACAATCAGCCGCTTGCCATTCAAGGTGTGGATAGCGGTTTAATCAGCTTTGCCAAATGTTGTTTACCTGTGCCGGGGGACGATATTATTGCGCACATCAGCTCCGGTAAAGGATTAATGATTCATTGTATCGGTTGTCGTAATGTGAAAGACGCTGCCATTGATCAACGTAATTATTTACCGGTAACTTGGGAAGTGGCAAAAGATAAAGCGATTGAATTCGAGGCGGAACTGTGCGTCGATATTTTCAATCAACAAGGGGTTTTGGCGGAGATCACCACGACGATCGCAAAAATGAATAGCAATATTCTCAGCATTCAAAGCCAAGCGCGAGAGGGTGGGATTTATCAGGTCGTATTGCTCATCAGCGTAAAAGATAAAGCCCATTTACAAGCGATTCTGAACAAACTCAGCCATCTTTCAAGCGTGGTACAAGCGGTCAGATCTTCCACATAATTTGCAAATGAGCAAACAACTATTAGACGGTGTGCCGCTAACCGCCCTTTCGGGTGTCGGGGCGGCGATTTCAGAGAAACTCAGTCGGATCGGCATTAATAATGTGCAAGATCTACTGTTCCACTTACCGATGCGCTACGAAGATCGCACGCGCATCACACCGATCATTGACCTGCGTCCCGAATCTTACGCCACAATTGAAGGCATTGTGCAACTGACCGAAGTGCAGTTTGGTAAGCGCCCGATTCTTTCAACGGTACTTTCCGACGGTAGTAGCAAAATTACGCTCAAATTTTTCAATTTTAATGCAGGAATGAAAAACAGCTTGGTCGCCGGTGTGCGGGTAAAAGCTTTCGGCGAAGTTAAACGCGGGCGCTTTATGGCAGAAATTCATCACCCTGAATATCAAATTATTCGGGGAAACCAACCGCTTGAGCTGGCAGAAACATTGACACCGATTTATCCGACGACCGAAGGCTTGAAACAAGCCTCTTTGCGTAAATTAACCGATCAAGCCTTGGCGTTACTTGAGCGTGTGCAAGTGGCAGAATTGCTTCCCGATGAATTTAATCCACACAAATATAGCTTAAAAGAAGCCTTGCGGTTGTTACATCGACCGCCACCGAGTGTGTCGTCCGAATTGTTAGATAAAGGCGAACACCCTGCACAAAAACGGCTGATTTTTGAAGAGTTGTTGGCACATAATTTGGCAATGCAACAGGTGCGAATGGGCGTGCAACAACATTTTGCCGAACCGCTACGTTATCAAACCGATTTAAAACAACGCTTTTTGGCGACTTTGCCGTTTCAGCCGACTAACGCCCAAAGCCGTGTAACCGCAGAGATTGAACAGGACTTGGCGAAACCTTTCCCGATGATGCGACTGGTGCAAGGCGATGTGGGTTCAGGCAAAACCCTTGTGGCAGCATTGGCAGCACTGTTGGCGATTGACAATGGTAAACAGGTAGCGTTAATGGCTCCGACCGAAATTCTCGCCGAGCAACACGCCCACAATTTTGCCAACTGGTTACGACCTTTTGGGATCGAAGTGGGCTGGTTAGCCGGCAAGGTGAAAGGCAAAGCGAGAACCGCTCAGTTGGAAGCGATTAAAAATGGCGATGTTCATATGATTATCGGCACGCACGCCCTGTTTCAAGATCAGGTCGAGTTCAATAATTTGGCGTTGGTGATTATTGATGAACAGCACCGTTTCGGCGTACATCAGCGTTTAACCTTACGAGAAAAAGGGGCGAAGGGCGATGTGTATCCGCACCAGTTGATTATGACCGCAACGCCTATTCCACGCACCTTAGCGATGACTGTTTATGCCGATTTGGATACCTCCATTATTGACGAACTTCCCCCAGGGCGAACGCCGATTACGACGGTGGCGATTTCAGAAGATCGCCGAGATGAAGTGGTTCGCCGTGTTTATCAAGCCTGTAAAAATGAAAAACGCCAAGCCTATTGGGTTTGTACGCTGATCGACGAGTCGGAAGTGTTGGAAGCACAAGCGGCGGCGGCGATTGCCGAAGATTTGCAACGAGCCTTGCCCGATTTGCGTATCGGCTTGGTTCACGGGCGAATGAAACCGCAAGAAAAACAGGCGATTATGGCGGAATTTAAGGCGGCAGATATTGATTTGTTAGTGGCAACAACGGTGATTGAAGTCGGTGTAGATGTGCCGAATGCCAGTTTGATGATTATCGAAAATTCCGAACGCTTGGGGCTGGCACAGTTGCACCAACTGCGTGGGCGTGTCGGGCGTGGGGCGACGGCTTCCCATTGTGTCTTGATGTACAAAGCCCCATTGGGTAAAATTTCAACTAAGCGGTTACAGGTGCTGAGAGACAGCCAAGACGGGTTTGTGATTGCTGAAAAAGATTTGGAAATTCGTGGACCGGGCGAAGTACTAGGCACAAAACAGACGGGAATGGCAGAGTTCAAAATCGCAAATTTAATGCGAGATCGTAAGATGATTCCATTGGTGCAAAATTATGCAAAACAGTTAATTGTCACTTACCCTGAAATTGCTAAATCGCTTATTCGTCGTTGGTTGGATGAGAAAACAATGTATTCTAACGCATAACAAGCGGTCATTTTTTACAAAAACTTTGCAAGCTCATTTATAATAGTCAAAAATTTTTTAATCACGACAATGCAATATTTTTCGGCTTACCGCAATATTTTATTCCGTTCAAATTGGCAGACAGATGAAATTCATCTGCCTACAGCCGTTGCTAATTGGCTATTTCATTCGGATTCTCTTACTGAAAAATTACAACAGATTTGCCCGAACTTGAGCGTCGAGGTGATTAATCAGGGTTGGCAAGCGGTCGGTTTCGACGAAAATTTTGCAAAAAAAACCAAAAAACAGACCGCTTGTTGGCTGCGTGAAGTGATATTGAAATGCGGTGAACAAAATTGGATTTTTGCTCAAACCAGATTGCCGAAAATAACGATCGACAATGTAGCACAGGACGTTTTAACTCTGGGTAATCAGCCTATCGGCTTATGGCTTTTTCCTCAAAATCCAAAAAGGCAAACGTTGGAATGGCAGCAAGATCTACAATCGGGACTTTATGCACGCCGTTCCCTATTACACCTTCAACAGTATCCGATTGAAATTTGCGAACTTTTTCTTCCGCAATTTCCATTTGAACGATAAACAAGAAAAGAGTAGCATTTCCGCCAATTTTTTATGGTGAGTACTGATAATGAAACCAACAATTCTTTTATATGACTCGGGTATGGGCGGTTTGACCATCTATGATGCGATTCGCGCCAGCCTGCCAAACGCTCACTATTTATACTGTTTCGATAACGCCTATTTTCCATATTCCGAAAAATCGGAAGCCGTTTTGATTGAACGAGCGGTTAAAATTGTGCAAAAAATTGCCGAAAACTACCCGCTTAATATGGTGGTTGTCGCGTGTAATACCGCCAGTACCGTCGTTTTGCCGGCACTGCGCGAGAAATTTTCGATTCCGGTGGTTGGTACTGTCCCGGCGATTAAACCGGCTGCAAAAGTTTCGCAGACTAAAACAATCGGCTTATTAGCGACTAAAGGTACGGTCGCACGCCCTTATGTGGCGGATCTTATCCATAAATATGCGGATGATTGTGTTGTAGAAAAAATAGGTACGACGGATCTTGTTGAAATTGTTGAAGAAAAACAACAAACCGGCATTGTTGATATGCGACGCTTACAAAAAGTAGTCGAGCCGTGGCTGAATTATCCGACCCTAGATACCGTGATTTTTGGTTGCACCCATTTCCCTTTGGTAAAAGAGGAATTACAGCAGCTGTTACCACAAGTAAAGTTTTTCGTCGATCCTAGCGCGGGTATTGCTAAGCGGGTTGTTGCGTTATTGAATTCCTATTCTCAAAACGGAAACAAACAAAGTGAAAATGCGGCTTTTTGCACCAAACCATTAAGTGAAAAGAGTTTTTATAAAGAATTGGTACAGAGTTGGGGATTCCCGACTTTAACGGTTTTGGAATTATCCGAATAGTTTTTTGCGTAGAATAAAACAACAAATTGTACTAATTTTGATTCGTTAAATAATTTTCTCAAAAAATTTTGCAAAAATCGCTTGCGCGGAATTCTAAAATCTCTATAATGCGCCCCACACAACGACGCACTGTTGTGAAGTGATTAAATTAAACAGTGCGTCGTTGTTTTTTGCTCTTTAACAATTTATCAGACAATCTGTG